>NZ_JBEOZN010000110.1:0-33036 GCF_040298085.1 Streptosporangium sp. NPDC001681
GGTGGCCCGATATCGGGCCACCGCACCACCGGTCTCCCGGCACGGGCGGACGGGTCAGTCGGGAAGGTCCCGGCGGTCGGAGATGCTGTCGAGCCAGGCGCGGTGCAGGCCGGCGTAGCGGCCCGCCCGCCCGGCGAGCTCGCCCGGTGGGCCGTCCTCGACGATCCTGCCGCCGTCCATCACCAGCACCCGGTCGGCGATCTCGACGGTCGACAGGCGGTGCGCGATGATCAGGGCGGTCCGGTCCGCCAGGATCGTCTGCATCGCCCGCTGCACCAGCCGCTCGCCGGCGACGTCCAGGCTGGACGTCGCCTCGTCGAGGATCAGCACCGCGGGGTCGGCCAGAAACGCCCTGGCGAACGCCACCAACTGCCGCTGCCCGGCCGACAGCCGCCCCCCCTGCTTGCCGACCTGGGTGTCGTACCCCTCGGGAAGCGCCGAGACGAACGCGTCGGCGCCGACCGACCGGGCCGCGGCCACCACGTCGGTCATGCTCGCGCCCGGCCGGCCGAACCTGATGTTGTCCGCCACCGAACCGCTGAACAGGAAGTTCTCCTGTGTTACCAGGACGATCGCGGCGTGCCGTGGCTCCTCGCCGAGGTCGCGCAGGTCGATCCCGTCCAGCAGCACCCGCCCCGCCACCGGGTCGTAGAACCTGGCGACCAGTTTCGCCAGCGTGGTCTTGCCCGCCCCGGTGGTGCCGACCAGCGCCACGGTCTGCCCGGCGGGGACCACCAGGTCCAGCCGGGGCAGTACCGGGGTGCCGTCCAGGTAGGAGAACTCCACGTGCTGGAACTCGATCCGGCCGCGCGGGCGCTCCAGGATCACCGGGTCGCCGGGCTCGGCCACCGAGGGGCGCTCCTGCAGTACGCCGGAGAGCTTCTCCAGCGCCGCCCCCGCCGACTGGAACGTGTTATAGAATTGCGAAATCTCCTGCATGGGCTCGTAGAACTGGCGCAGGTAGAGCAGGAACGCGGCCAGCACGCCCACCGTGACCCCGCCCTGGATCGCCAGCATGCCGCCGTAGAGCAGGACCGCCGCGACCGTCACGTTCCCGATCAGCTTGACGCCCGGCGAGAAGACCGCGATCAGCTGTGAGCCCCGCAGGTTGGCGGCCCGGTAGTCGGCGTTCAGCTGGGCGAAGATCGTCTGGTTGCGAGGCTCCCTGCGGAACGCCTGGACCGCGCGCATGCCGGCCATCGACTCCACGAAATGGACGATCACCAGGGCCACGGCCTCCCGGGTCCTGCGGTACACGATGCTCGACTGCCGCCGGAACCAGTTGGTGAACAGCGCCAGGATCGGCAGCGGCAGCAGCGCGACCACGCCGAGGTGGACGTCCAGGACGAGCAGCAGGACCGCCGTGCCGACCAGCGTCAGCACGGCGGTGACGAGATCGTCGAAGCCCGACTGGAGCATCTCGGAGATGGCGTCGATGTCGGAGGTGAGGCGGGAGACGACCCGGCCCGAGGTGTAGTCGTCGTGAAACGACAGCGACAGTCTCTGGAAGTGGCGGAAGACCCGTCGCCGCAGCTCCAGCAGGATGCTCTGGCCGATGCGTCCGGCCATCCTGAGGAACACCTGCCGGGTCACCAGCTGGATGACCGCCGCGGCCAGGATCGCCGAGACGACGGTCACCAGCGTCCCCGGCCCCGCGCCCGCGACCATCGGCGGGATGCCCGCGTCGATGCCCACCTTGACCAGGTAGGGGATGGCGAGCGAGGCGACGTTGCAGGTCACGATGATCGCGACAAGCAGGGCGATCTTCCTGCGGTACGGGCGCAGCAGCTCACCCAGCAGCCGTCTGGACCTGCTGCGCAGCAGGAACGACACCTGTTCCGACAACTCGTCCTGGTTCTCGGCGGCGACCCCGCGCCACTCCCGGGAGCCGTTCCCGGTCTCTGCCGGGATCTTCGCGGAGGTCTCCGCCGGGGGAGTCGTGCCGCTCACAGCCGCGCCTCCTCCGCGTCGGGGTCGGCGGACAGCAGCGCGCGGTATTCGGGCACGCTCGCCATGAGCTCGTGGTGCCGGCCGACGTGCGCGATCGTGCCGTCCAGCAGCAGGGCCACCCGGTCGGCGAGCAGCACCGTGGAGGCCCGGTGGGCGACGACTATGCCGGTCGCCTCGCGCAGTACGTGCCGCAGCGCCTGCTCGACCAAGGCCTCGGTCTCGACGTCCAGGGCCGACAGGGTGTCGTCCAGCACGAGGATCCTGGGGCGGCTGAGAACCGCCCTGGCCAGTGCGAGCCGCTGGCGCTGGCCGCCGGACAGGGACATGCCCTGCTCGCCGATCCTGGTCTCCAGGCCCCACGGCAGCTCGTACGCGAATCCGGCCTGGGCGATCCGCAGCGCGGCCGCGATCTCCTCCTCGGTCGCGTCGTGCCGCCCCAGCGTGAGGTTCTCCCTGACGCTCATCGAGAACAGCGTCGGCTCCTCGAAGGCGGTGGCGACCAGCGAGCGCAGCTCGGGCAGCGGCAGGTCGCGGACGTCGACGCCGTCGATCGTGATCCGGCCCGTGCTCACGTCGTACAGTCGCGGTACCAGGGAGGTCAGGGTGGTCTTGCCCGACCCCGTCGCGCCCACGACCGCCACCGTCTCCCCCGGTCGCACCTCCAGCCAGACATCGTGAAGCACCGGCTCGGCGGCGCCGGGGAAGCGGAACCCCGTGCCCTCGAAACGCAGGTGTCCGCGGGGACGCTCGATCACGCGGGTGCCCCCGACGATCTCCGGTTCGGTGTCGAGCACCTCCATCACCCGGTCCGCCGCGGTCATCGCCTCCTGGCCCGTGGTCAGAATGAAGCCGAGCGCCGAGATGGGCCAGACCAGTTGCAGCATCAGGGTGGCGAAGGCCACCAGCGTGCCCAGCGTCAGGGTGCCGGAGCCGACCGCCAGGGCGCCGAGCAGCAGCACGAGCGCGAGGGTGATGTTCGGGATCACCTCAAGAAAGGTGAAGAACCTCGCGGACAGGCGGACCTTCTCCATCGAGGTCCCGTAGATCTTCACCGCTCCCTCCTCGAAGATCCCCGAGACATGCCGGCCGCGGCCGAACGCCTTGATCGTCCGGATGCCGGCCGCCGACTCCTCGACGACGGTGGCGAGGTCGCCCTGCTCGTCCTGGACCCGGCGGGAGATGAGGATGTACCTGCGCTCGAAGTGCAGCGAGGTGAGCACGATCGGCACCGCGGAGACGACGACCAGCAGCCCGAGCGGCCAGTACATACGGAGCAGCAGCCCGGTCACCGTCACGATCTGGACGGTGACCAGGACGAGGAAGAGCAGGCCGAAGCCGAGAAAACGCCGGATGGCCGACAGGTCGGTCGTCGCCCGGGACAGCAGCTGGCCCGACTGCCAGGAGGCGTGGAAACCCATCGGCAGCCGCTGCAGGTGGTTGTAGAAATCGTCGCGGATGCTGGTCTCCAGGCCCAGGACCGCGTCGGCCAGCAGCCACCGCCGCAGGAAGACGAGCAGCGCCTCGGCCATGCCCAGCCCCAGGGCGAGCAGTGCGAGGGGGAGCAGTGCCTCGCTGTCACCCCGGGCGACGGGGCCGTCGATGATCTCTCTGCCGATCAGCGGGATGGCGATGCCGATCCCGACCGCGGCGAAGGCCGGCACCCAGATGACGACCAGGCGGGTGGCGTAGGGGCGCAGGTAGGACTTCAACCGCCACAGGGAGCGGGCCCCGCGGAGGCGGGGGAGGGGTGGGGACTGTCGGGTTCGGGACTCTGTGTCCGAAGTATCAGGGGGCATCAACAGGCGGCACGCTCCTCACGGTGCTCACGCCAGGTGATCGCCGCTCCAGGGCATGGCGAACCGGAGGCCCATCCCCGCTCAACCGTTCTCCCGCACCACCGTTCCAGGTGGACGCCCCGTCGGATCACCCTCACCCGCACGGCGCGGGCGACCATTCAGTTTCCGTGCCCGAGTACGGGGTCGGCAATTGATGCGACGGCTCCCATCCTGTAACCGCCAGGTCAGTGAGGCCGATGACCCCGGGCCCTTCCCCGGAGCGCGGCCCGGATCCTGTGGGAGGGCACGAACCGGTCCCCGGCCCGAACCTCGCCGGGGACCGTCGCGGTGTCTCCGTCTCCGCGGAAGGCGAGACTCAGGCCGCGTCGCGCTTGGTCAGCCGGACCTCCAGAGTGATCCCGTCGGTGTGGACGTCGCAGGTCCTGAAGGCGCTCTCGGCCGCTGGCTTTCAGCCGGGAGCCGAGAAAACGGTCACCCGTACCCAGTGGGAAAGACGGCGGGAAAAAGGGGCGGCGGCATGACCTGGCGACATTGACCCTGAACCAGAGGCCGGTCCGCCGCGCTGCCGCGGACCGTGATGGGCCCGGCCTGGCTCAGCGACCCGGGAACCGGGGCAGGCCGAGTTCGGCGAAGACCGGGCGGTGGTCGGTGTCCGGCAGGGGGTGGACGCCGAAGCTGTTGACCGCCATGCGCGAGTCGGCGAGCACATGGTCGATCGTCACACCGGGCAGGGGCTCCCAGCCCTGCTGTGGCCAGGTGGGGATCAGGCCGTTCCCGGTGACGTCGGCCGCGTCGCGGTAGCCGCTGCCGAGCAGGTCGCGTACCAGCCCGTGGTCGAGGGTGGCGTTGAAGTCGCCGGCCAGTACCCGCAGCTGCCCGCCCGCCCTGGGCAGTGCCCGCAGCCCCTCGTCCCAGCACCAGACCTTGTAGTCGTACCTGGGCGCGCAGGGGTGGACCGAGACGACCTCGATCTCGTGGCCGCTCGGATGCCTGATCACCCCCCGTGCCTGCCGGAACCTGCCCAGCGCGATCAGGGGTTTCTCGGTGATGGGATGCCTGGAGTAGATGCCGGAGCCGTGTACCCCGCCGACCGCGCGATCCACCACATGGGGCATGCGCTTGCGCAGGCCGGCCGCCTCCAGGCGCTCGCGTGCGGCGGGGGTGAGCTCCTGGAGGGCCAGCACGTCCGGATCGAGGGAGCGCACGAGATCCATCAGGGCGTCGGTGTCTCCCGCGCCGACGGCCAGGTTCGCGGCGAGCACCCGGAGCCGCTCGTCCGAGGCGGGCTGGTCGCCGTCGGCGAAGTAGCGGGGGAGCACGGCCGTCGCCAGCACCGCGCCGGTGACCAGGGCGAGGGCCGCGGCCGCCCAGCGGCGCAGCCCCAGGGCCAGGAGCAGCGGGATCACCGAGGCCACCGCCGCGTACGGGGTGAAGGCCACCAGGGGGACCCACTGCCACACCGGGGTCCACCCACCGGTCCTGAGCACCGCCCACACCGCGAACGGCAGCACCATCGGCCAGACCAGCAGCAGGCCCACCCATCTCGATCTGATCATGAACCGGGAGCGTAACGGTCTTCTGTGCAGATTCGGTGGAGATCGGAGGCTTTATCCGCGCAGATGCGAGAGGCCGGACCGGCGGTGCCCCATGAGGTTGCAAAGAAAATGAAAGTCATTATCATTCTCTTTTGTCCGGCCTATGGCTAAGGAGGCGTTTTGGGACATCTGCTGATGGTCGAGAGCTGGGTGGGGGCGATGAGCTCCCTTCTTCCCCGGGCGATCCGGGAGGCGGGCCACCGGTTCACCTTCCTCACCCGCGATCTGCACCACTACCTGCGCGCCCCGTCCGGGTTCTTCGCGCACCCCCTGCTCGCGGCCGACAACGTGGTGACCGCGGAGACCAACGACGTCCCGGCTCTGCTGAGTCACGTCGAGCGGCTGCACGAGGTCTTCGGCTTCGACGGAGTGATCTCCTCGTGCGACTACTACCTTGCGACGGCCGCCCGGCTCGCCTCCCGTCTGGGGCTGCCCGGAGCCGGGCCGGAAGCCGTGGAACGCGCCTGCCGCAAGGACCTCACCCGGGAGGCGCTGAGGAAGGCCGGGCTGCCGGGACCGGCCTTCGCCGTCACGAGCGGATGGCCGGAGACGGCCTCGCGCGCCGGAGAGATGGGCTATCCGCTGGTGATCAAACCGGTCGACCTGTGCGCCGGGATGTACGTGCGCAGGGTGGACGATCGGGAGCAGCTCCGGGAGGCCTACCTGGCGCTGGAGGGCTTCCCCGTCAACGCGCGCCGGCAGCCGCGGCTGCCCGTCGTCCTGCTTGAGGAGGTCCTGACCGGCCCTGAGATCAGCGTCGAGTCGGTCGCCTTCGAAGGTGAGACCGCCATCGTCGGGATCACCGACAAGAGCCTCACCGGCGAGCCGTGGTTCGTGGAGAGCGGCCACATGTTCCCCGCCGCGCTCGACCCCGACACGGTGCGGTCCGCCGGGGAGGCGGCGCTCGCCGCGCTGGCCGCGGTCGGTCTGGATCACGGCGTGGCCCACACCGAGCTGAAGCTGACCCCGGACGGCCCGCGGGTGGTCGAGATCAACCCCCGGCCCGCGGGAAACCAGATCACCGAGCTGGTCCGGAGGGTGACAGGCGTCGACATACCGACGGCCTACGCCCAGCTCGCACTGGGCGAGCGGCCCCGGCTGGCCCCCGCCGACACCGGGGTACGCAGCGCGGCCATCGCCTTCCTGCTCCCTCCGGGGCCGGGGACGCTCTCCGCGGTTCACGGCATCCGTCGGCTGGCCGAGGCCGGTGACGTCGTCGAATGGCAGGTCAAGGCCCCTGGATTCCTCGCGGGCGAGCCGACGAGCAACAACGGCTACCTCGGCCATGTGATGGTCGCGGACACCGCGGGACTGGGCGCCCGCTCCCGGGCCGAGCGTCTCGTGGCCGGCCTGACCGTGGAATACGCGTGAAACCGGCGGCGGTGAGCGGTCTGGACGAGCTGGTGGCGGACGTGCTGGCGGGCGGCGCGGGCTCCGATCCCGCCCGGTGGCGAATCAGCGCCGGCCTCGTCACCAAGCAGGGGACGCACCACGCCACCCGGGACCGCGGCTACCGCAATCACGTGATCAGCCTCCGGCTGGGCGGGGCGGTGGGGTCCTGCGCGGTGGAGCCGGACGAGATACCCGACGACGCGGTGTACGACTGCGTGGGCCGCGACGTGGCCACGCTGCTGTCGCACCCGCTGGCCGCGGTGCGCGTGGCCGCCCTGGACGCCTACCTGACGCACGAGCACCCCCACGACCCCGCCGACGCGGTGACCGTGCCCGCGGGCTCCTCCCTGGACAAGTCGCTGGCCAGGGCGGCCGCGGTGGTGGACCTCCTCCCCACACCCCCCAGAGGGCGGGTACTGGTGGTCGGCGTGGTCAACTCCCTCCTGCACCGCCTGCGGGAACGCGGCATCCGTTACGTGCCGTGCGACCTCAAGGGCGGCGAGACCGAATGGGGCGAGCCGCACGTGACCGAGGCCGAGGCGGCGCTGGACGGCTGCGACGCCGTGCTGGCCTCGGGCATGACGCTGGGCAACGGGACCTTCGACTCACTGCTGCGCCACGCGCGCGGCACCGGCAAGCCCCTGGTGCTTTTCGCACAGACCGGCAGCGCCGTGCTCCGGCGGTTCGTCGGTGCCGGGGTCACCGCCGTCTCGGCGGAGCCGTACCCGTTCTTCTGGCTGGACGGCGGTCCGACCGTCATCTACCGCTACCGGACGGAGGGGACGAGGTGAACTCCGCACCCGACCTGCTCGCCCTGCTGGGCAACACCCCCGTCACCCGGATCAGGACCCCGCTGCCCCACCCCCACCCAGGTTTCTGGGCGAAGCTCGAAGGGCTCGGCGCGGGCGGCATGAAGGCCAGGGCCGCGGTCTCCATGCTGCTCGGGGCACGGGCCAGGAACGAGCTCGGGCCGGGGGCACCGGTGGTGGAGTCCACCAGCGGAACCCTCGGCGTCGGGCTGGCCTTCGCGGGACAGGCCCTCGGCCATCCGGTGGTGCTCGTCGTCGACGCCGAGCTGGAGCCGAGCATGCGGGCCCTGCTGGTCGCGTACGGCGCCCGCCTGGAGACCGTCGACCGGCCACACCCGGTGGGCGGGTGGCAGCAGGCCCGGCTGGACCGGCTCGCTCGGGTCGTGGGCCGGATGCCCGGGGCGTACTGGCCGAACCAATATCACAATCTCGACAACCGCGCCGGATACGCCTCTCTGGCGCGAGAGCTGGTCGGCCAGCTGGGCGTGGCCGACGTACTCGTTTGCAGCGTCGGGACCGGCGGGCACAGCGCGGGCGTGATCTCCGAGCTCCGCCGCCACTGGCCCGGAGTACGGCTTATCGGGGTCGACGCGGTCGGCTCGACGATCTTCGGGCAGCCCGCGCGTCCCCGCCTCATGCGCGGGCTCGGCAGCAGCATCCACCCGCGCAACGTCGCCTACGAGGAGTTCGACGAGGTGCATTGGGTCGGGCCCGCGGAGGCCGCCGACGCCTGTCGCCGCCTCGCCAGGCACGCCTTCGTCACCGGGGGCTGGAGCACGGGGGCGGTCGCGCTCGTCGCGGCCTGGGCCGCGAGGGTGGAGGCGGGCGCCCGCGTGGTGACCGTGTTCCCCGACGGGCCGCACCGCTACCTCGACTCGATCTTCAACGACGACTACCGCCGCGCTCGCGGACTGGCCGGGCACCTGGCGACCCGCCCCCTGGAGATCGCCACCCCGGGGGCCGCCGAGGTGGCGGGCTGGGCGCGCTGCCGTCAGGTCGCCGACCCGCTGTGCGCGGTGGAGGTTCCGGGATGAGGCTCGACTGGGAGATCGTCCCGTTGCGGTTGGGCGAGCCCTTCCGGATCGCCCGCTCGGTGATGTCCGCGCGCGACGCCGTCAGGATCGCACTCCACCACGACGGGACGACCGGGTACGGCGAGATCGTGACCAGCGCCTACCTGGGCCTGGACACGCCCCGCGTGGTGGCCGCACTGGAGGGACTGCACACCTGGCCGGACCCGGAGACGCTGCTCGCGGAGCTGCCGGGCCTGTCATGCCCGCCGGGGGTGCTCGCCGGCCTCGACGCCGCCGTGCTGGACCTGGTGGGCAAGCGCGACGGGCTGCCCGTCCACCGGCTCGCAGGGTGTCCCGGCTGGCGGCCGGTGCCCACGGCGTACACGATCGGGATCTGCGAACCGGAGCGGGCGGCCGCGGCCGCGCGCCGCCTGCACGCCCGTGGGTTCACCGTGCTGAAGATCAAGGCCGGGTCGCCCGACCCGGACGACGATGTCGCGCGGGTCGCCGCGGTCAGGGCCGCCGCCCCCGGCGCGCGCCTGCTACTCGACCCGAACGGCGCCTGGAGTGCCGAGCGTGCCGTCGGGCTGCTGGAGCGGATGCCCTACGTGAACGCCGTCGAGCAGCCCATTCCGCCGGGCCGTCCAGACCTGCTCGCCTGGGTTTCCAGGCGATCCCCGATGCCGGTCATCGCCGACGAGGACGCCGGGGGAGTGGCCGAGGTCGAGCGGCTGGCGGGAGCCGTCCAAGGGGTCAACGTCAAGCTCGCCAGGTGCGGCGGCGTGCTGGCCGCGCTCGGCGTCATCGACGCGGCGCGGCGCCACGGTATGGACGTCATGCTGGGCTGCCTGGTGTCCAGCTCGCTCGGCATCGCCCCGGCCGCACACCTGGCAGGGCACGCCCGCTGGGTCGACCTCGACGGGCACCTGCTGCTGGCCCGAGACCCCTGGACCGGCATCGGCGGTGAGAACGGCGTGCTGAGGCTCTCCGGCCGCCGGGGCCTCGGCGTCAGGCCGGTGACATGAAGGCGTTCCGGTCCTTCCCGCTCTCCGTGCGACTCCTCCTGGTCAACCAGATGGGCGTCAACACTGGTTTCTACCTGCTGGTTCCCTATCTCGCCGGCTACCTCGGCGGA
The DNA here is from genome assembly GCF_040298085.1 of Streptosporangium sp. NPDC001681. Lineage (NCBI taxonomy): Bacteria > Bacillati > Actinomycetota > Actinomycetes > Streptosporangiales > Streptosporangiaceae > Streptosporangium > Streptosporangium sp. NPDC001681. Next base: position 9,691 of record NZ_JBEOZN010000110.1, read on the forward strand.
GGCCTCGGGCTGTCGGCCACGGTCGTGGGAGTGGTGCTCGGTGCGCGCAATCTCAGCCAGCAGGGCCTGTTCCTGATCGGCGGGACGGCCTCCGACAGGTTCGGCGCGCGGACGGTCATCATCGCGGGGTGCGCCCTGCGCGCCGCCGGCTTCGGCCTCTTCGCGATCGACGGCTCGCTACCCGTGCTGCTCGGAGCCTCGGTCCTGTCCGGCCTGGCCGGAGCGCTGTTCAACCCGGCCGTACGCTCCTACCTCGCCACCGAGGCGGGCGACCGCCGCGCGGAGGTGTTCTCCCTGTTCAACGTGTTCGCCAACACCGGGGCGCTGCTGGGCCCGTTGCTGGGCGGCGCGCTGCTGCTGGTCGACTTTCGGGTGGCGGCCGTCGCCGCCGCGTTGATCTTCGCCGGGCTGACGGTGGCGCAGGCGCTGACTCTCCCGCCGCGAACCGTCCCGCCCGCCGAGGGGTCGGTTCTCGGCGACTGGCGGGAGTGCCTGGCCAACCGCCGGTTCATCGCCTTCACGCTGGCGCTGAGCGGGATGTTCGCGCTGCAGAACCAGCTCTACCTGATCCTGCCGATGCGCGCGGCGGACGTCACCGGCTCCGCCGCCTCCGTGGCGGGGCTGTTCCTGGTGTCCACCGTTGCCACCCTTCTGCTGCAGGTGCGCGTCACCCGGTGGCTGCAGGACCGCCTCAGCCGGAGCACCGTCATCGCGCTCGGCATGGCGGTGATGGGTGTGGCCTTCCTGGCCCCGCTCCTGCCCGGCCTGATCCCGGTGCTGCTCGCCGCGTTCGGGCTGGCGCTGGGAGTGATGATCGCACAGCCGTTCGTGCTGGAGCTGATCCCCGCCTTTGGCAGGGAGGGCGTCACCGGCACCTACTTCGGGATGTTCTACCTCGCCTCGGGCCTGGTCGCCGCGGCGGGCAACGTCGCCGTCGGCTGGGCAGGCGACACGGCTGGGTGGCTCGCCTGGCCGTTTTGCGCGGCGCTCGGGCTGGGGTCCGCGATCGCGGTACGCCGCGTCGGCGTACCGGAGAGGACGGCGCGGCCGTGAACTTCCTGACCGACAATCCCGAGTTGTACGAGCTGCGGTTCCCTGACCCCGGCCACCTCGCCGCCCGTTTCGCCGACGACCTCGCCCGCCGCTTCGGCGGCGGGACCCGGCTGCTGGACATCGGCTGCGGTACCGGCCGCGACGCGGGCCACCTAGCCCGCAACGGCTACACCGTCACGGGCCTGGACGTCTCCGAGCCGATGCTGGCCCACGCGCGCGGCCGGCACCCGGGAGTGGAGTTCGTCAACGCCGACATGAGGTCGTTCGACCTCGGCCGCCGGTTCGACGTGATCGTCTGCCTGGACAGCGCGCTGCTCTACTGCCACGAGAACGCCGACCTGGCCGCGTTCCTGTCCTGCTGCCGCGCGCACCTGGTGCCGGGCGGGCTGCTCGTCGCCGAGATGCGCAACGGCGCCTTCTTCCTCGGCGACACCGAGTCGCTGGAGGGAAGCACAACCCGGTCGGTTCTCTGGGACGACGTGCGGTACACCTCTCGGACCAGGCTGTGGATCGACCACGCCGCCCAGCTGCTCCGCCGCCATCGCACCTGGGAGTGGCCGGGACGCGCCGGGCCCCTGCACCAGCGCTCGGCCTGGCGGCTGCTCTTCCCGCGCGAGCTGGAGTACTTCCTCGACGTCGCTGGGTTCGAGGTGCAGGCCATGTTCGACGGGCCGGGGCCGCGCACGGAGCCCCCCTGGACGCCCGGCGCGAAACTCTCGGCCGCGCTGTCCGGCGACCGGCTCCACGTCGTGGCACGGCTGCGAGGCCCGTGCGACCACTCGACCGACGAAAGGACCTCTCCACCATGCACTCCCTGAACCGCCGCGGTTTCCTCGGCACCACCGCCGGGCTGTCCGCGGCCCTGCTCACCGGATGCGGCACCGGCCCCACGCCCGAGGCCGCCGCGGGCGAGCCACGCAAGGGAGGCCGGCTGCGTGTCGCGTTCGCCGGGGGCGGTGCCCAGGAGACTCTGGACCCGCACCTGTCCAACCTGTTCGTCGAGGCCTCGCGCTCCAAGGCGCTGTTCGACAAGCTCGCCGACTACGGCCCCGACCTGTCCATCCGGCCCCGCCTCGCCGAGCGCTGGGAGCCCTCCGCCGACCTCACCAGGTGGCGGGTCACCCTGCGTCAGGCGACCTTCCACAACGGCAGGCCGGTACGCGCCGCCGACGTCCTGTACAGCTACGCCAGGATCGCCGACCCCGCACGTGCCTTCCGTGCCAAGGCCACCCTGGCGGTGATCGACCTGGCCGCCAGCAGGGCCGTCGGCGACCGCACCGTCGAGTTCGCGCTCAGGCAGCCGTTCGCCGAGTTCCCCAACGTGCTGGCCGCCTTCGGCGTGTTCGTCGTCCCGGAGGACACCGAGGACTTCACCGAACCGATCGGATCCGGCCCGTTCGCCTTCGGCTCCTTCGAACCGGGCCGCTCCCTGCTGCTGCGGCGCAACGCCGACTACTGGGAGGGCGCGCCGCACGTCGACGAGCTGCGGTACCTGATCGCCAACGAGGAGTCGGCCCGCGTCAACGCCCTGCTCGGCGGGCAGGCCGACTATGCCCACGACATCACCGCGACCACCGCGCGGACCTACCAGGGCGATGACCGCCTGGCCGTGACCCGGCTCGGCAACAGCGGCATGCAGGCCTTCGCCATGAAGCTGGACCGCCCGCCCTTCGACGACCGGGACCTGCGCGAGGCCATGTTCCTGCTGGCCGACAGGGAGCAGCTGGTCCAGACCGTGCTGGCCGGAGCGGGGCAGGTCGGCAACGACCTGTTCGGCAAGGGCTACCAGCACTACGCCGAGGAGATCCCGCAGCGCGCCCGAGACCTGGACAGGGCGAAGTGGCTGGTGGAGAAGGCCGGCGCGAAGGGACTGAAGGTGCGGCTCGACACCTCCGCGGCGGCCGGCGGATTCGTGGAGTCCTCAAGCGTCTTCGCCGACCAGATGCGCCAGGCCGGGCTCGACGTCGAGATCGCCATGGGCGACAAGGACACCTACTGGAGGGACGTCCTCGACGGGGGCACCCTGTGCTGCTTCCGCTCCGGCGCGATGCCCATCGAGTCCCATTTCGCGCAGCGCCTGCTCAGCACGTCCACGACCAACATCACCAAGTGGAGGCGCCCGGAGTTCGACGCGCTCTACGCCAAAGCCGTCTCGCTCGCCGACGAGAAGGCCCGCCGCGACGTCTACGCCGAGATGCAGCGCGCGCAGCACGCCGAGGGCGGCTACCTCGTCTGGGGCTTCGCCGACTGGCTGGTCGCGACCGCGCCGGGGGTGGGCGGTGTCGTCGACGCCCCGGCCAACACCCTCGACTGGGCGCGCTTCGACAAGGTCTGGCTGGCCTGACGTGTCATCCGACGATGCGAAGGCCGTCCGGGTCCGTCACTTCGAGGTTCCCGGACAGGGCGGCCTCGAAGCCCCCACACCTCGCCGCGCCGCCCGCGCGGAAAGCGGATCCCAGGTGCCCCGCCCGGCCGTTGAAAGGCGCCCCGGCGCTTTCCCGTTCCCAAAGGACGCCGGGTGAGCCTGTCGAGGTACGCCGTACGGCGTCTGCTGCTGGGCCTGGCGCAGGTGGTGGCGGTCACCGCGCTGGTGTTCGCCCTCACTGAGGCGCTGCCGGGGGACGCCGCCGTGGTGCTGGCCGGTGACGCGCCCGATCCGGCGCGGATCGAGTGGATCCGCAGGGAGCTGGGGCTCGACCGGCCCGCGCCGGTGCGCTACGCCGACTGGCTGCTCGCTCTTCTCCACGGCGATCTCGGGTCGTCGCTGACGGCCGGGCGTCCGGTCATCGGGTTCCTCGCCGACGCCGCCGGGCCGACCGTCCAGCTCGCGGCCGTCACCCTGCTGCTCCTGGTGCCGCTGGCGGTGGCCGCCGGCGTCGTCGCCGCGATCCGCGAGGGCCGCCCTCTCGACCGGATCCTGACCTCGGCCGGCATCGCCCTGTACTCGGTGCCGGAGTTCGCCCTCGCCGTGGTGTTGGTCGCGCTGTTCGGACTGCGGCTCGGCTGGTTCCCGCCCACCGCGGTGGGCGTCGGCCCGAACCTGTTCGCGCAGCCGGCCGTGCTGGTGCTGCCCCTCCTGATCCTGCTCGCCCGGCCGATCTGCTCGATCAGCAGGCTGGTCAGGGCCGGGATGATCGACGCACTGCGCTCGGAATACGTCCGCCACGCCCGCAGGCTCGGACTCTCCCCCCGGAGGGTGACACTGGCGCACGCCCTGCCCAACGCGGTGGCACCGGCCGTGCAGCAACTCGCCAGGACCACCGACTGGCTGTTCGGCGGCGTGATCACCGTCGAGGCCGTCTTCGTCATCCCCGGCCTCGGCACCTCGTTGGTGAGCGCGGTCTCCGCGCGCGACATCCCGGTGATCCAGGGGCTCGCCCTGGTCTTCGCGGTCACCACCGTGGCCGTGAACCTCGTCGCCGACCTCGTCGCGTTCCGCCTCGCACCGCGTGCCGCGAGTGCGACATGAGGCACGGACCCGGAACGAAGCCGGTGCTGAGGTGGGGACTGGGCGGGGTGTTGCTGGGTGTTCCACTGGTGATCGCCCTGGCCGGCCCGTGGCTCGCGGGCGAGCCGGGCCCGCGCGGCGTCCCGTTCGGCTCCGGTTCCCTCCTGGGCAGGGACTTCGTCGGGCGCGACGTGTGGGAGCAGGTGCTCGTCGGGGGCCGGACGGTCGTGGTGGTCGCGCTGGCCGCCACCGTCCTGGCCTACCTGGTGGGCACGCCGCTGGGCGTGCTGACCGCGATGACCCGGCGCCGGTGGCTCGACGAACTGCTGATGCGGCCCTTGGACCTGATGCTGGCGATCCCCTCGCTGCTGCTGCTCATCCTGCTGGCCGCCACCGCGCCGCCCGGACCGGTGACCCTGATCAGCATCGTCGCCGTGATCGGTTTGCCGGAGGTGGTCAGGATCTCCCGCGCGGCGGCCCTGGAGATCGCCGCCAGGCCCGCCATGGAGGCGATGCGGCTCCAAGGAGAGAGCTGGTGGCACCGCGCGATCGGGTACGTGGGCCGGTCGATGCTCCGCACGCTCCTGGCCGACCTCGGCGTCCGTGTCGTCGGCGCGCTCTACCTCGTCGCGACGGCGAGTTTCCTGGGCGTCGGCGTCCCCCCGGACGCCGGCGACTGGGCGGTGATGGTCGATCGCAACCGCACCGGCATGTTTCTCCAGCCCTGGGCGGTGGTCGCCCCGGCGCTGCTCGTCGTCAGCCTGTCCGTCGGGCTGAACCTGCTCTTCGACGGGGCGCAGGGGGACCGCGAGGAGGTCACGTGATCCGCGTCGTGGGGCTGCGCGCCGAGGCCGAAGGCCGCGCGCTGGTCGACGAGGTCTCCTTCGAGCTCGCTCCGGGCCGGGTGCTCGCCCTGGTCGGGGCCTCGGGCAGCGGCAAGACCACGATCGGGCGGGCGCTGCTCGGCGAGCACGCGCCCGGTGTGCTCCTGTCGGGGACGATCGAGGTGGCCGGAAAGGTCGGCTACCTGCCGCAGCATCCCGCGTCGGTGCTCAATCCGGTCCGCCGCGTCGGCGCGGTGCTGCGCGAGATCGCCCGGCGGCACGCGCGGCAGGAGGCCGTGTACGGGCAGGGAGGGACCCCATGCCGGGTCGCCCGGCGGCGCGCTTCCGGGGAGAGCGAGGCGGACCGGATCTCGTCCGCGCTCCGCCGCGTCGAGCTGCCCGCCGGTGAGGACCTGTTGCGCCGCTACCCGCACCAGCTCTCCGGAGGCCAGCGGCAACGCCTGGTGATCGCCCAGACGCTCCTGACGGCCCCGTCGGTGATCGTGGCGGACGAGCCCACCACCGGACAGGACGCCATCACCAAGCGAGAGGTCGTCGGCGAGCTGAAGGACCTTGCGCGCCAGGGCATCGCCGTGGTCCTGCTCAGCCACGACCTGGACGTGGTAGGCGCGCTCGCCGATCACGTCGTCGTCCTGCGCGGCGGCCGGGTGATGGAGAGCGGCCGGGCCGAGGACGTGCTCACCCGGCCCCGGCACGGCTACACCCGGCGGCTGCTGGCCGCCCGGCTCCCGCCGAGCCCGCCTCCCGGCCTGGTGGGCACGTCTTCTCACGGGGAGGTTCCGCCGATGCCGGTCCGGCTCCGCGTCGACGGCCTGACGGCGAGGCACCGCTCGGTAACGGTGCTTCAGGACGTGTCGCTGGGGGTGGCCGCCGGGCGATGCCTGGCGCTGGTCGGGCGTTCGGGAAGCGGGAAGACCACCCTCGCGCGCTGTGTCGCGGGGCTGCACGAGCCCACGCGGGGAACCGTGCTGCTCGACGGGCGGCCACTGGCACGGTCGCTGTCGCGCCGGCCGCGCGAGGACGTGGCCCGAGTGCAGTACGTCTTCCAGGACGCGCACGCCTCCTTCGATCCGAACCGGGCGGTGGTCGACCAGGTGAGCCGTACCGCCGTACGGCTGCGGGGCATGAGCGCCGGCGAGGCCCGGGACGCGGCGCTGGACATGTTCGAACGCGTCGGGCTCGGCCCCGCCTCGGTGGCCCGCCGGCCCGCCGGGCTGTCCGGCGGGGAGCTCCAGCGCGCGGCGCTCGCCCGCGCGCTGCTCGCCTCCCCTGAGGTTCTCGTCTGTGACGAGATCACCTCCGGCCTGGACATGATCACCCAGGCCGGCGTTCTCGACCTGCTCGACGAGCTCCGCCGCACGTTCGGGCTGACCCTCGTGCTGATCAGCCATGACATGGGTGTCGTCGCACGGCTGGCGGACAACGTCGTGATCCTCTCGCGGGGGAGGATCACGGAGCAGGGCTCCGTCGCCCGCGTTCTCGACCGGCCCAGGCACCCGTTGACCCGCGACCTGCTCGACGTGCACGTCCGCCGGGACAGCCGGGCATGAACCCGTACGCCGTCCTGCGCGACCGCTTCGCCGGGGCGATGATCACACCGGCCACCCTGATGGGCGGCCCCCACGACCGCGCGAGCTGTCAGCACGGTGACCGCGGACCCCGGCCGGATCCGCGGGCCGGTCCAGGCCGGGGCGGATCTGGGAGGTGAAGTCCTCGCTGTCGTACCACGATGAGACTGCGGCGCGCCCGTGCCGCATCCCGCCGACTCGGACCAGGAGTGCCCGATGCCGATAGTTCTTCCCGAGGATCCGTTCCACCGCCGCCTGCACCACATCACCCCGGGCGGGCTCACCTCGGAGACCGCGCAGACCGGCGGCATGCACCGCCGGGCGGCCATCAGCGGAGCCACCACCGGCTCCAGCCGCCTGTGGATGGGCCAGACCCACGTGGCACCGGCCACCGTCTCGGCCAACCACCACCATGGCGACTCCGAGACCGCCATCTATGTGGTCAGCGGCACCCCCTCGTTCGTCTTCGTCGACATCGAGGGGGAGGAGCCCGTCGAGGTGCGCATCGACACCACACCGGGCGACTACATCTTCGTGCCGCCCTTCGTCCCGCACCGGGAGGAGAACCCCGACCCCGACCTGGAGGCGATCGTGGTCATCGCCCGCAGCACCCAGGATGCCATCGTGGTCAACCTGGACGATCTCGTCTGGACGGGACCCGTTCTGACCTCAAGGTGACGACGGGCACGGGAGCCGCCGGGTGGGCGGTCAACCCTCGCCCGGCTCGCCGGAGACGTCTTCCGCCGGCCGCTCACCCGCCCGGACCCCGGTGTACACCAGGGCGGGTGGTACGTTGCGCCAGATCGGGCCCAGGCTTTCGACGGTGGTGAACGTGTCCTCCATGAGGCCGCGGAAGTGCCGGAAGCGCTGTAGCGGCAGCACGGTCAGCGTCGTGATGGTGCTGAAGGTGCCGCCGGGGATGAGCGAGGCCGAGATCTCCTCAAGGATGCGCCTCTGCCGCGCCTCCTCGAACAGCGTCCAGGGAAGGGAGGAGACGATCGCGTCGGCGTGGGACAGACCGGCCTGCCTCAGCAGCTTGCCCAGGTCCCCCGCGTCAGCGGCGATCACCTCAAGCCAGGGCCTGCTGCGTCGCAGATGGCTCACCATGCTCTCGTTGACCTCCACGGCGAGCTGTCGCCCTCCGGGCGGCAGGCGGTCGCGGATCGCGTCGCTGATCACCCCACCGCCGGCGCCGAGTTCGACGACCACGGCTCCGGGAGTGGCCGGGACCACCGACGCGGCCAGGCGGGCGACGGCCTTCGAGCTGGGTGCGATCGCACCCAGCTGCTGGGGGTTACGCATGATCGCGCCGAGGAAGGTGAGCGTGTCCCCGCCGGCGGGACGAGTTTGAGAGAGCACCGACAGCTCATTCCCCCAGCTGAGGGGGTTATGCCAGTTTAGCGGGCTTTGATGATCGAGCTTCCGCCGCCGTACCGGGGATGGGATGGCCCGGAAGCCGTCCGCGAGGCTTCCGTCGCCGACCCGCCGCTGCCCGGTGGCGGCGTGGCGAGGTACCGTCGTCTTATCGGATCCCGGTCAGGAGGGGAGCCGCCATGCCAGACGATTCCGATCACGTGCTCGATTCCATCGACGGGGCCGTCGACGAATGGCTCGCCATGAGTGACGACTCGATGCGCTGGACGCCGCCGGAGAAGGCTCACTCCAAGTCCCAGCTGGGCCTGCCGGTGCCGCCGCTGCCGCAGGTGCTGGAAGATCTTCTCCAGGAGGTCGGCAGCCGCCTTGGCCCGCCCGCCCAGGCGGTGGTCGACGCGTTCCGCCCGCTGGGGGAGGGGGTGGTCGAGGCCGTCTCCACATTCCTCGACAGGCCGCCGGTGAGGCACCTCCTCGATCCGTCCGGCACACCGGACGATCCGGAGACGCTCGGAGACCAAGCCTTTCCCGACACCTTCGGCCCGTCGCCCGAGGACCCACCCGAGACTCGGTGAGGTTTTCCGGCCGTTCCCCCGGCCTTCGTCGAGGGGGCCTCGCCGGATGTCCCCGTGCTCCCCGCCGATGACCGGTGATGCCCGGCCCCGCGGGGCAGGGTGGGACCTCCTGGTCGTAGGAGAGAGGGCCTCGTCCGGTCACAGAGAGTGAGTTCACGGTTCCGTTTCCCTCAGGAGCGGCCCATGAAGTGCGGAACTGCTTTTTTCGGGCAAAGGACAAAACCCCCGGTGAGTCAGCGTACTTCAGGAGTGATGAAATGGCGGGTCTGGCGGGGCCGATCGCGGTCGGTGTCGAAGAGGAGTTCCACGTCGTCGACGTCGACACCCGGCACCTCGTCCCACGGGCAGGTGTTCTGCTGGAGCAGTTACCGGCGGAGCGGTTCACCCACGAGCTGCAGCGTTCGGTGGTGGAGGCCAACAGCAGGCCCTTCATGCATCTGGAGGACCTCGGGCACGACCTGACCGCGCTGCGCCGCACGGTGATCCAGGCGGCGGACTGTCTCGGGCTCGGGATCGTGGCGGCGGGGAGCGTGCCGCTGGTGGACCTGGCGGCGCTGAAGATCTCTCCGGACGCCCGCTACGAGCAGATGCTCGCCGACTACCAGCTGCTCACCCGCGAGCAGCTGATCTGCGGCACGCAGTTCCACGCCGACGTCGAGGATCGCGACCTGGCGGTGGCCGTCGCCCACCGCCTGGCCCCCTGGCTGCCCCCGCTGCTCGCCCTGAGCTCCAGCTCGCCGTACTGGCTGGGGGCCGATACCGGATACGCCAGTTACCGCCCGCTGCTCTGGCAGCGCTGGCCCACCGCGGGGCCCGTGGCCAGGTTCGAGTCGGCCGCCGAGTACGACCAGGTGGTGCGGGAGCTCGTGAGCTCCGGTGTGATCACCGACCCCGGCATGATCTATTTCGACATCCGGCCCTCGGCCCACCTGCCCACCATCGAGCTGAGGGTGTGCGACGCCTGCCCCAGGGTGGGCGACATCGTGCTGATCGCCGGCCTGTTCCGGGCGCTGGTGGCCAGGGAGCTGGACGCGGTGCAGCACGGCCCCGAGCGCTCGGTCCGGCTGGAGATGGTCCGCGCCGCGACGTGGCGGGCGGCGCGCTCAGGGCTGGAGGGCGAGCTCGTCGACCCGGTCGAGGGCACCCCGGGCCCGGCCGCCGAGGTGATCTGGAGGATGGTGGACGGCCTGCGGCCACAGCTGGAGGAGTCCGGCGACATCGAGCTCGTCACGTCCCTGGTCCGGGAGTCGCTGGCGCGGGGAAGCTCCTCGGCCCGCCAGCGCGAGGCGTTCGCCCGCGACGGCCGGCTGGCCGACGTGGTCGACCTCGTCATCGCCGAGACGCGGTCCGAGGAGTGGGAGACCGCCTTCGGCGGGCCGACGCCGAGGATGCACACCAGCCTCCTCGACGGCTACGACGCCCCCGGCGACGAGGCGATCATCGAGGGCACGGTACGCGAGTCCTACCAGCCGGTGCTGCGGGTCCTGGACCGCCTGGGCGCCCGCGGCCTGCGTGGCAGGGCGCGGCTCCGCGACGGCTACCAGCGTCGCAACGGCATGACCTTCCACGTGGCGGGCGGGAGCGAGAGCCGGATCTTCCCGTTCGACCTGGTCCCGAGGCCGGTCCCGCCCGGCGAGTGGGCCGAGATCCAGCGGGCACTGCCGCAGCGGGTGCGGGCGCTGGAGGCGTTCCTGCACGACGTGTACGGCGAGTGCGAGATCATCGGGGACGGCGTGCTCCCCGCCTGGGTGGTCGACGAGTCCCCCGGCTATCGCGAGCACGGGCGGAGGGTGCCGCCCGGTACCGTGCGCTGCGCCGTGGCCGGGCTGGACCTGGTCCGCGACCACGCCGGCCGCTGGGCGGTGCTCGAGGACAACCTGCGGGTGCCCTCCGGCCTCGGATACGCGGTGACCAACAGGCACCTGATGGCCGAGTTGCTGCCGGAACTCGTCCCCGGCGAGGGGATCGCCGATCCGCGGCAGAGCCTGCGGACGCTGCGGGAGGCACTGCTCGCGGCGGGCACGGTCGACTCGCCGGCCATCGCCGTGGTCTCGGCGGGACCGGACGACTCCGCCTACTACGAGCACCAGATGCTCGCCGAGGAGATGGGGGCGATCCTGGTGGTCCCGGCCGACCTGGAGATCGGGAACGGTCATCTGGAGGCCGCGGGGCGCAGGATCGACGTGCTCTACCGCCGGGTCGACGAGAACGAGCTACTCGAAGGCCCCCTGGGGTCGGAGATCATGGACGCCGTCGAACGCTCCGCGCTCGTCCTGGCCAACGCGCCGGGCAACGGCGTCGCCGACGACAAGTGCCTGTACCGGTACGTGCCCCGCCTCATCGCGTACTACCTGGGCGAGGAGCCGCTCATCGACAACATCACCACCTACCTGTGCCGCGACGCCGCGGACCGCGAGCAGGTGCTCGACCGGCTGGCCGAGCTGGTCGTCAAGCCGGTGGACGGATTCGGCGGCCAGGGCGTGGTCGTCGGTCCCGAGGCGTCCGCCGAGGAGCTCGGCAGGATCAGGGAGAAGATCCTCGCCGCGCCCCAGGGGTGGGTCGCCCAGGAGACGGTCCGGCTGTCGACGCATCCGACCTTCGACGGGGAGCGGCTGAGCCCGCGCGTGGTCGACCTGCGGGCCTTTGTCTGCCTCGGGGAGACGGCGACGGTCCCGCCGGCGGCGCTGACCCGCGTCGCACCGGCCGGCAGCCTGATCGTCAACTCCTCCCAGGGCGGCGGTTCCAAGGACACCTGGCTGCCGGGAGGGGCCGCCGATGTGTGATCTCAGGGCTGAATCCGCCCGGCTTCGGGGTGGGCAGGTCATCGGGGGGTGCCGATGTGCGGTCTGAGCGGTGAGATCCGGTTCGACGGCCGTCCCGCGGACGTCGCCGCGGTGGCCCGGATGAGCGAGGTGATGAGCGACCGGGGTCCCGACGGGTCGGGCCTGTGGTCGCTGGGACCCGTCGCACTCGGCCACCGGCGCCTGAAGATCATCGACCTGTCGGACCGGGGCGCCCAGCCGATGACGGACAGTGACCTCGGCCTGACCGCGGTCTTCAACGGGTGCCTGTACAACTACCGTGAGCTGCGCGAGGAGCTGGAAGGCCAGGGGTACCGCTTCTTCTCCACCTCCGACACCGAGGTGCTGGTGAAGGCCTTCCACCGCTGGGGGATCGACTGCGTCGACCACTTCAAGGGCATGTTCGCCTTCGCGGTCGCCGAGCGGGACACCGGCCGGCTGACCCTCGGCCGCGACCGCCTCGGTATAAAACCCCTGTACCTCTCCCAGGACGCCGATCGCCTCCGTTTCGCCTCCTCGCTGCCCGCGCTGCTCGCCGGAACAGGAGTGGACACCGGCGTCGACCGGGTGGCGCTGCACCACTACATGACCTTCCACTCGGTGGTGCCGGTCGAGCGCACCATCCTGACCGGTGTGCGGAAACTCCCCCCGGCCACCGTGCGCACCGTCGAGCCCGACGGCACCGTCACCGACCGCCGCTACTGGCAGCCGCCCTACACCCGCTCGGCCCTGCCCGACTGCGCCGGGCTGTCCTCCTCCGAGTGGCGCGAGGCGGTGCTCGACCGGCTGCGCGTGGCCGTGCGCAGGCGCATGGTCGCGGACGTGCCGGTGGGCGTGCTGCTCTCCGGGGGGCTGGACTCCAGCCTGATCGTCGCGCTGCTGGCCGGGGAGGGACAGGCGGGCCTGTCGACCTTCAGCATCGGGTTCTCCGCGGCGGGCGGGGAGCGGGGCGACGAGTTCGCCTACTCCGACCTGGTCGCCGGTGAGTTCGGCACCGACCACCACCGCATCCTCATCGACGACACCCGCCTGCTGCCCGCCCTGGAGCACGCGGTGCGGGCGATGAGCGAGCCGATGGTCAGCCACGACTGCGTCGCCTTTCACCTGCTGTCGCAGGAGGTCTCCAGGCACGTCAAGGTGGTCCAGTCCGGCCAGGGCGCCGACGAGGTGTTCGCCGGCTACAGCTGGTACCCGCCGCTGGCCGGCGTGTCGCGCGAGGACGCGGCCGTCACGTACGCCGAGGAGTTCTTCGACCGCTCGCACGGGACGCTGGCCGGAATCCTGTCGCCCGAGTACATGCTGGAGCGGGACGTCAGCGGCGAGTTCGTCCGGCGCCACCTCGCGGCGCCCGGCGCCGACACCGCGCTCGACGCGGTGCTGCGCCTGGACACGGAGGTCATGCTCGTCGACGACCCGGTCAAGCGGGTGGACAACATGACCATGGCCTTCGGGCTGGAGGCCAGGACCCCGTTCCTCGACCACGAGCTGGTCGAGCTGGCGGCGGCCTGCCCTCCCGAGCTCAAGCTCGCCTCCGGCGGCAAGGGCGTCCTGAAGGACGCCGCGCGCAGGCTGCTGCCCGCCGAGATCATCGACCGGCCCAAGGGCTACTTCCCGGTCCCCGCCATCAGGCACATCCACGGCCCGTTCCTGGAACTCGTCAGGGACGCGCTGACCGGGCAGGCCGCGCGGTCACGCGGCCTGTTCGACCAGCCGTACGTCGACAAGCTGCTCGCGGCACCGGACGAGCATCGCACCACCCTGGGAGCGAACGCACTGTGGCAGCTTGGACTCCTGGAGCTGTGGTTGCAGGCACAGGGCGTCTGATGGCCGACATGCCCGGAGCCGGTGCCCGCCCCGCGGCGGGCACCGGCCTGACCGCCTGGAGCTGCCGGGCGCCCGCGCTGGCGCCCGACCTGAGCGCCGTCGCGTTCATCGCCGACAGAGACGGCTCTCCGCGCGTCTGGGTCCAGCTTCTCGGCGGCGATCTGGAGGCGTTGCTCCCGGGAGGAGCGTCGCCCGGAGGGCCGGCCGGGGGAGAGACGGAGGCGTGGTCTCTCGACACCGGTCCTGAGCCCGCCGCCGACGTGAGCTGGTCTCCCGACGCGCGGCGGCTGGCCGTCCTCGTCGTGCCGGGTGGCGGGGAGCACACCCAGGTCTGGACGGTCAGGCCCGACGGGAGCGATCTGCGCCCGCTGGCCGCGCCGGAAGGGGGGTCGGCGTCGTTCGTGCGCTGGACCGGGCAGGGGGAGGTCCTTCTCGTCGCCGAGGTCTCCGCGTCCGGCCGTACGGACGCGGTGCTCATCGACGCGGGCTCCGGCAGCCGGGAGGTCATCGCGGGCGGCGCGCTGATGCACCCGGCGGCGATCAGCCGTGACCACCGGCGGATGCTGCTGCGGCGCGGCCCGCGCGGCGTGCGCCGGATGTACGCGGCCGATCTTTCCGCCTTCCCCGGTGATCCCACCGGCCTTCCCGCCGCCCATCCCGGTGATCTCACCTCGGGCATGTCCGGTCCCGACGGCTCCGCCGGTCCCGGGGCCCTCGCGTCCGGCCTCTCCGCTTCCGGTGATCTCGCACCTGGTCCTCTCGAAACCGAGGACCTCACCCCCGGCCTGTGCTCCGGCCGCTCCGCCGATCCTCCGGCCGGGCTCCGCTCAAACCTTCCCGAGGGCCACCTTGAGGACATCCCGCCCGGCCTGCCCTCAAGCCTGCCCGACGAGGCCGCGGGCGATCTTCCAGGCCCCGGGGAACAGCCGCTGCTGGCGGGGATGAACGGCTCCACCGACTACGGCATCCTCTCTCCGGACGGGACGGTCGCCTACCTGTTGTCCGATGTCGGCCGCGATCGGGCCGCGCTGCTCGCGGTGGGTGAGGACGGCGCGGAGGTCGTGCTGGCCGAGCGGGTGGACGCCGAACTCGACCAGTTCGCGCTGAGTGCCAACGGCCACCACGCCGTCCTGGTGTGGAACGACAGCGGCCGGTCGGAACTGGAGGTGATCGAGCCGGCCACCGGTGCGGTGCGCCCGCTCCCGCCGCTGCCCGCCGAGGTGGTCTCCTCGATCAGGGTCTCGCTGGACGGCAGCCTGGCCGTCCTGGCGGTCGAGGGGCCCGGCGCCCCCTCCCACGTGGTGCTCTGCGATCTGGAGAACGGCGGCTACCGGCGGATCGCGGGGGACTCCCCGATCGCCGAGGCGGCCGAGGCGGAGTTGATGCGCTTCCAGGCGCGCGACGGCATGGAGCTGACCGGCTGGCTCTACCGGGTCCCCGGGGCCCGGGGACCGATGCCCTTCGTCGTCTACCTGCACGGCGGTCCGGAGAGCCAGGAACGGCCCACCTTCAACCCGCTGTTCCAGAACCTGCTGGCCGCCGGGATCGGGGTGCTCGCGGCGAACGTCCGCGGCTCGTCCGGGTTCGGCAGGGCCTTCCGCAACGCCGACAACCACGCGCTCCGCTTCGACGCGATCGACGACGTCGCCGACTGCGCCGTCGAACTGGTGCGGTCTGGTGTCGCTGAGGCGGCCAGGATCGCCTGCATGGGACGCTCCTACGGCGGTTACCTGACGCTGGCCGCCCTCGTCACCCACCCCCACCTCTTCCGCGCCGGGGTCGACGTCTGCGGCATGGCCGACTTCGAGACCTTCTACGACCGGACCGAGCCGTGGATCGCCGCGGCGGCCGTCAGCGAGTACGGCCACCCGGTCGCCGACCGTGACCTGCTGCGGGTGCTGTCGCCCCTGCACTCCTTCGACCGGCTGGCCGCCCCGTTGCTGGTCGTGCACGGCGCCCGCGACACCAACGTCCCGGTGTACGAGGCCGAGCAGGTGCTGCGGGAGGCACGGGCCCGTGGCATTCCCTGCGAGTTGCTGCTGTTCGAGGACGAGGGGCACGAGATCCGGCAACTCGCCAACCGGGTGACCTTCATCAAGAACGTCGTCGAATGGCTCAGGTGGCACCTGACCGTCCCCGACCCGGCATGATGCTTTCCCGCCGGGGCAGGCTCGGTGACAATGACGACATGCCGCGTACGGAGACACCATGGGGAGCATGGGAACCGGCTCCGCCGGCCGAGGTCATCGAGCTGTTCGGCGGGCTGGAGACGCCCTAGAACTGCAGCCGCTGCACCGCCGCACTCTGGGCCCCGGCCACCGGCTCCGCACCGGCCAGGCAGGTCAGCGTCTTGTTCCGATCGCGCGGCAGCAACAGCCCGGCCAGATATTCACGGAACCCCCGGCGCTGCGCGAGCGAGCACCACAGATCATCGAACCGGGCCGCGTACTCCTCCAACGGACCCGGCGCCGGTGGACACGGACGCCGCGCGGTCGCCATCACGACCACCCCCGAACAGCACTATCTACCCCTATCCACCGGTTTATTGCGACATCAGCCCCACGTCAACAAACCACCGATTAGGCGCGCGGCCGTGAGGAGCTCCGCCCCGGCCGGCCGGTCGTTGAGTTCGCCGGCGGGCCCCTCGGTTCGGCGCTCGCCCCGCCCGGCATCGTCTGTCACCACCCGGCCATCTTGGATGTGTGCGTTCACCTGGACCCCGCCGGACACGTCACCGACGTAGACACCAACCGACCTTGGAGAACTGAATGCCTCATTCTCGCCAGGCCTGATCTACTATCATTCATAGGAGATTGCGCGCTAGGGGACGGGAGGAGACGGCGGTGACGGACCGGCGTACGGCCGTGGACGTGCTCCTGCGGCTGTCGCTGCTGTTCCTCGTCATCACCGGCGTGGTCACGATGCACACGCTGGGCCATCTCGAAGGGCATCACGGCACCACTACCGCGATCTCGGCGCCCTGTCACCATGCGACCGGCCCGAACGCCTTGCAAAAACAGCAGCCCGGCGACGACAGCGGAGCATCCGATCCGTTGTGGATCTGCCTGGCCGTCCTGTCCTTCATGGGCGTCCTTTTCCTGGTCGCCTTCCGCAGCGCGCACGCGAGCTCCCGCTCCGCCCGATTCCGTGCCGCACGGCGGAGCCCGTCCCTCGGCGGGCTCCGTGGTCCCCCCTCCCCTGCCCTCGCCAT
Organism: Streptosporangium sp. NPDC001681; assembly: GCF_040298085.1. Lineage (NCBI taxonomy): Bacteria > Bacillati > Actinomycetota > Actinomycetes > Streptosporangiales > Streptosporangiaceae > Streptosporangium > Streptosporangium sp. NPDC001681. The sequence continues at coordinate 26,387 of NZ_JBEOZN010000110.1, forward strand.
CACCCGCGTGGCCGTCCTGCGGATCTAGATGCCTCAGCCGGGCCTTCGGCGGCCCGGCTGCCGCAGTGACCTGATCACACGACACAGCGAGGCATCGACATGCAATCCATCGACCGACGTACGTTTCTCCGCGGTGGGCTCGGGATCGCCGCCGGCGCCGCCCTAGCGGGCTGCAGCACGCGCCGGCCCACCGCCGCCGGAACGCCCGCCGCACCCGCCTTCCTGAGCCCCACCGATGGCGCGGTGGCCGCGAAGGAGGCCGCAAGAAGGCCGGGCATGATCCGCGACTTCCGCCTGATCGCCACCGAGCAGGTTGTCGACCTGGGTGGGAAGTCCGTTACCACCTGGAGCTACAACGGCCGAATCCCCGGTAAGGAGATCCGGGTTCGGGCGGGCGAGGTCCTCCGCGCCCGCCTGGTCAACCGGCTCCCCAAGGACACGACCATCCACTGGCACGGGCTGGCCCTGCGCAACGACGCGGACGGTGTGCCCGGCGTCACCCAGGAGCCCGTCCAGGCGGGCACCGAGTTCGTCTACGAGTTCACCGCCCCCGACCCCGGCACCTACTGGTTCCATCCCCACTCGGGCACCCAGCTCGACCGCGGCCTCTACGCCCCGCTCATCGTCGAGGACCCTCGCGAGCCCCTGGGCTACGACGAGGAATGGGTCGTCGTGCTCGACGACTGGCTCGACGGGGTGACCGGCACCCCCGACGAGGTGCTCGCCGAGCTGTCCGGCGGCATGAGCATGGACATGGGCATGGACCACGGCGACATGTCCGGGATGCCCTCCAGCTCCGCACCGTCGTCGTCCGGCATGAGCAAGCACATGCTGATGGGCGCCATGAGCCCCCTCCTCGGCGGGGACGCCGGAGACGTCCGTTACCCGCATTTTCTGATCAACGGCCGCCTGCCGGGCGCACCCGAGACCTTCCGCACCAAGCCCGGCACCCGGCTGCGGATCCGGTTCGTCAACGCCGGCGGGGACACTGCGTTCCGGGTCGCCCTCGGCGACCACAGGATGACCGTCACCCACAGCGACGGATTCCCCGTCGAGCATGTCGAGACCGACGCCCTGCTCATCGGCATGGGCGAGCGCTACGACGTGCTGGTGACGCTCAAGGACGGCGTCTTCCCGCTGGTCGCCCTTGCCGAGGGCAAGAAGGAACTTGCCCGCGCCCTGATCAGGACCAGCGGCACGGGGCCGGCGCCCAGAGTCGGCGCCCGTCCCGCCGAGCTGGACGGGCTGATCGTCGGGTACGGCAGGCTCCGTCCCGCGCAAGCCGTAGGGCTGGCCCCGAAGAACCCCGATCGCACCATCAAGCTGGAGCTCACCGGCAGCATGATGCGCTACGACTGGGCCATCAACGGCAGGAAGTACGACCCGAAGACCATCTACGGGATCCGCTCGGGGGAGCGCGTACGGCTGTCGTTCGTCAACCGCACCATGATGTGGCACCCGATGCATCTGCACGGCCACACCTTTGCCCTGGCTCGCGGGGGCATCCGCAAGGACACCGCCATCGTGCTCCCGAACACCACCCTCGACGTCGACTTCGACGCCGACAACCCCGGCCTGTGGATGATCCACTGCCACAACATCTATCACGCGGAGAGCGGGATGATGACTCTGCTCGGTTACCAGAAAGACCGATAGGCAGCCGGCCCGTGTTTCCCGGAGGAACACGCCACCTCACTACTACTAGGTATGGTCGTTACGAGGCGGCCTCGCGCAGCTGAACAAGGCAGTGGTCCCCGCCTGCGGACGCGGCGCCATCACTGCCTCCCTGGACGTGTCCGGCATTCGCCCCCGTGATGCCGGGCACGTTCGCCTCCGCCCCGGGATCGTATTCGGTCGAGTTCTCTGGTTACCGGCCAGACGCTGCGGCGGCGAGCCGTACTGCCCGCCCATCTCCAGGTCAGGGCACTGCAGAACCTGGAGCGGTTCACTAGACGTGCGGGAGATCTTTAGAGTTACCAGAGTGAGATCTGCGATGGTGGCAAACTTCCCCGCCATTTTATTCCCCTCGAATCCGCAAGGAGGATAGAAGGGAATTTTTACCTGACGAATCTCCCTTACAGGGCGAGGAAGCCGCATTTTTTACCATTTAATGACTCCTGTATCGTCAAGGGCACCTCAAATTCCATGGCAACCTGATCGGCATGCATAGCAACGGGAAAATCCGCCTTACGGTCGGTGCCGCCCTGTTGGCCATGGCAACAGGATTCGCGGTACCGGCCTATGCCCAGCCGGTGCGCCAGCAGGCAGTCCCCGCCCACACCAACCCCTCCGATGTCGCGCCGGCGGTGCTTGGGCGCGCGGCCTACCTGGTCGACGCCTCGACGGGCAAGGTTCACCTCAGCAAGCAGGCCGCCCAGCGCATGCCGGTGGCCAGCCTGACCAAGGTGATGACCGCCTACATCGTGCTCAAGAAAGCAGAGCCGACCGACACGGTCGAGATCACGTCGGACGACGTGCGCTACGCGCAGGACGGCGGCGGCACCAGCGCGTACCTGCGCGCCGGCGACCGGCTCACCGTCGAGGACCTGCTGTACGGTCTCATGCTTCCCTCGGGCGCGGATGCCGCCCACGCGCTGGCCCGCACCTACGGCCCCGGGGTCACCGGGTTCACAGCAAAGATGAACGCGACCGCGCGCGAGCTCGGGATGCGCGACACCATGTACCTCAACGCCGACGGGCTGCCCACACCGAACGGCGAAGGCTACTCCACCGCGCAGGACCAGGCGCGGCTTGCCAAGGCGGCACTGCGTAACCCGATGTTGAAGACCGTCACCTCCAGTCAGAGCCACGTCGTCGCCGAGACGGCGGACCACGGCGCCTACACCTGGAGCAACACCAACAAGCTGCTCGGCACGCCGGGCGTGCTCGGCATGAAGACCGGCTATACACGTGCCGCGGGCTACTCCCTGACCTTCGCCGCTGACCGCAACGGTCACCAGCTGGTCGGCGTGATCCTCGGCGAAACCGTCTCCAGCCGGAGGTTCGAGACCGCCGGGAAACTGCTGGACTGGGCAAGTGTGAACAATTGACGCGCTCCCCGGCCTGAAGGCCGGGGATTCAGCCCGTGCCGCATCACGCGGCACCTCTGAGGCTTCCTGCTTCGTCGGCGTCCGCCACCGCGAGCGGTGGTCTTACGTCACCTCCACAGGCGTTTAACGTCTCCGCTTCCTGTCGCGTCTCAGCGACGGGTTTCCGTCCAGCGGCGACGATTCGTCTTCCCTCGGCCAGCACGTTGATCGCCGCGTTGACGTCCCGGTCATGGGTGACGCCACAGGCGCACGTCCACGACCGGACGTTCAACGGCATCGAGGTGGCGAGAGTGCCGCATGCCGAGCACACCTTCGAACTGGGAAACCAGCGGTCGATCTTGGCGAAGTGGCGGCCGTAGCGTTTCGCCTTGTACTCCAGCATGCCCACGAACTGTGACCAGCCCGCGTCGTGCACCGACCTGGCCAGCCGGGTACGGGCCAGGCCGGACACGGCAAGATCTTCCACGTAGATCGCTTGGTTGTCGCGGATCAACGTGGCCGACAGCTTGTGTGCCCAGTCGCGGTGGGTATCGGCCACCTTGGCGTGCGCCTGGGCTACCTTCAGCCTGGCCTTCCTGCGGTTTGCCGACCCCTTCTGTGTGCGGCTCAGCGCCTTCTGTGCCTTGCGGAGCTTCTTGGCTGCCCGCCGCAGGATACGCGGGTTGTCGATCTTCCGGCCGTTGGACAGAACCGCGAAGTGTGTGAGACCAAGGCCGATGCCGACCTCGCCCGGTGTCTCGGGCAACGGCTGGTCGCCGGTCTCGATGAGTCGGGTAGCCGGGATACGTGGCTCTTCGATCTTGAGGGGGAAGTGCCCGAACGTGGTCTGACGGGCGAGAGCTCGTGACCCCGCGACACTGGCTGTTGATCAAAGACAGTTGGTGACGGGGGCCACAAGCTGTGAACGACAGTACTTCGATCCTGTTCGGCATGCCGGAAATCGCGGTGGTGAAAGTCGAACGCGTCGCCCATGACGACGGACAACCAGGGCGGCTGGTGCATATCGAACGCCCGGAAGACTGGGCGGCCTGCCCCGACTGCGGGGTCATCTCCACCACAGTGCGCCAGCGGCGCATGACCCGCCGCCGCAGGCGCGGGTGACGGGCCGGTTTGTGCCGGGCAGTGGCCCGTCAGGTCGCCTCGGGCCGCTCCGTGGCCGCGGTGGGCCGCGAGTACATGGTGGGCTGGCCGCTGGTGCATCGCCACTTCGCCGCCCACGCCGACGCGCTGCTCATCGAACCCGAACCGCCCCGCGTGCTGGGCATCGACGAGACCCGCCGAGGCAGACTAAAGTGGATCAAGAACGAGGCGACCGGCCGATGGGCGCGAACTGAGCTTTTTGCGACCAACTTCGTCGACCTGTCGGGGACGGGCGCTCTGCTCGGCCAGGCTGCCGGCCGGACCGGTAAGGCCGTGGTGGACTGGCTGATCCTGGCCGCGTGGATCGCCAAGGAAGAACTACGTGCTCTGCTGGCCTGCGCCCGTGAGCAGGCACCGTGGTCGGTGATCTCTCACCGGCTCCACCGGTTCCTCTCCTGGTGCGCCGACTCCGGCATCCCCGAACTCCTCACTCTGGCTGAGACGATCGACGCCTGGTGGCCCGAGACGCCGGCGTTCATCACCACCGGCATCACCAACGCCCGTACCGAGGGAACGAATCGGTTGATCAAGGACGCCGCCCGCGTGGCGTTCGGCTTCCGTAACCTCACCAACCAACGCCGCCGCGTACGGTTGCACTGCACACATCAAACGATCAACGTGCCAGCGGCATGAGGGTGAACATCCCCCTCAAAATCGAAGAGCCGACGAAACAGCGGTCAGGGAAAAGGAGAATACCGGGCTGGCATACGGGTTCGAGATTCTTGCGCAGGACTCGATCGAGGCCGCCTTCGATGAGGCGGGCCGGCGCCTGGATCATGACTTTCACAACGAATCAGGTCATATTTTCTTCTATTATCCACCATAGTAGGTATTCGCTTCCAGGGCAATCCGCCAACCCATCCAGGGCTCATGGGGACTCCGCGGCCGATCCTCCTTGCCAGCAGATGGATCATTAGGTCGGACTGGTACTTCTCCGTAGAAATCTTAGGTTGCCCGGTCAGGGCAGCGGGAGTTGCACACGCCATCCGGCCACCACTACGGCCGATCGATGGACTCGCAGAAGATACTAAAGATCATAGTTACAGACCAGCTTACAATCCGTTGATCTCACCGGATGGTGGACGGAAAGGTAAAATTTCTCTCGACGAACCCCTATCACACAAGGGATTCCGTTACATGTTCGTGAATGGGGATTGCGTTGCTTTGCCTCAATCGCTTACCGTCGAGGAACTCAAGGCATAGATCGAACACGCGGTGCGTGCCAGGTAATGCCTTGTACTGCCGAGACCGTGTCTCACTCAGCGGGAACCCCTCCCGCTGAGTGAACGCGGCCGCCGAGTCCGCGATCTTGCGGAGCCGGGGACCCAGTCTCTCTGGGGTGAATCGGCGCGCCCGCCCCCAAGCGGCGCTCCGTAGGGCACTTCCACGCCCGAACCCGTCAGCTAACCCGGTAGGCGGCATGGAAGCAAGGAGTAAACCCCCACATGTCCAACTACCGTTTCCCCCGTTCCCTCATGAACGCCGGCCTGCCGCGCCTCACCGTCGCCGCGACCGTCGCCCTGGGCACGCTCCTCGCCGGAGGCCCCGCCTTCGCGGCCGGGCACCACGAGACCCGGGCCGACTCACAATCCGATACCTCCTCCCAGAAACTGCTCCCAGGGTCCGCGCAGATGCTGCTGCAGATCGCCGAAAAGCAGATTGGCGTGACCGAGAACGCCAGCGGCGGCGGCACCCTGTTCCACGACTGGTACATGTCCTCACCTCGGGCCAAGGAGACCGTGGCTCGCGACGGCGGGAACGTGCGTGCCTACGCCAATGCTCCATGGTGTGCCATGTTCGTCTCCTGGGTCGGCGAGAAGGCCGGCCTCCGATCCACGGTCGGATGGGATGCCTACACCGTGACCTGGGCCAACTGGTTCAAGGACAACGGCCGCTGGGGCACGGTGGCCAAACCTGGCTCCGTCGTCTACTTCGCCTGGGGCGCCAACAAGACCATCGGCGGAATCGACCACATGGGCTTGGTGAAGAAGGACAACGGGGACGGCACGATCACCACGATCGAGGGCAACACCGGCAACGGCAAGGTCGAGCAGCGAGTGCGGCCTAAGTCCGACGTCGTGGGTTACGGCTACCCCGAATACAAGGCCTGATCTCAGAACCGTCGAAGGGGACACGGCAGGCGCCGTGTCCCCTTCGACCATCGATAGGTCATCGTTGAGGTCCTCGCACACGCATATCTCGTTCGTACGGCGCCTGCCCACACCGCTCACGGCCGACCTCGACCACCCGGACTTATAACCCCGATCCGGGATTCCCACCACGACGAAGCCGCTACACGTGCCCGACCGGCTGCGGTCCTTCCGCGCCCTGGCGCGTGTCGGAGGGTGAGGGCAGCCGCAACCGTTTGAGGGCGAGGGCGTTGACGGCGACGATGACGCTGGAACCGGACATGGACAGCGCGGCGATCTCGGGGCGCAGCATCAGGCCGAAGGCGGGCTC
>NZ_JBEOZN010000111.1:0-33009 GCF_040298085.1 Streptosporangium sp. NPDC001681
CCTCCCCGTTCCCACAACACGGGGCGCGCACGGTGGGGCCCCCCCCCGTCGTTTCTTCGTCGTGCTACAGCTCTAGAACCGCGTCTCTCAGCCGCCATCCTTCGGCAGCCGACAGGAGGCCGCCTTCGGGCTCGCACCCGTGAGGGCACGTCAGACCCTCAGCTGCGCCATACAAGCGGCAGATCATCGGGCGAACCTCACGCACCTGGCACCGGCCCTCGGCCGACAGCGCCGGACAGATGACGTTCTCGCCTTTGAGCATCCGGTCGGCTGCGTCCTCCCAGTGCGGAAGGCGGAACCCCGCCTCGCGGGCACGCTGCCCTTCACGTGGGCCCAGCGGGATCACCGTGCAGGAGTGATGACACAGCCCTTTGCAGGCAACATCGGGCACCTGGTCGTACAGCTCGGCCAGCCGCGCGTCTTTCTCGGATCGCCTCATGAGGGGTTGTCGCCGCGCTACTTCTTCTGCTGCGCCTCGCGGGCCAGGCCAGTGAAGCCGGCGCCGGGACGCCACCTCGGCGTCCATGACTCCTCGACCTCCTTGCGCTCCTCAGTGCTGGGGACGCGCACCTCGCGGGCGGGCTTGTGGTTCAGGTCGAACTTGCCGAAGTTCTTGATGTTCACCGCCTCGCCGGAGGCGGTGGTCTCCTCGATGACGCCCAGCACGACGTTCACGACCTTGGCCGCTTCGGGGGTCCTCACGCCGAGCTTCTGCGCGACGGCCCCGACGAGTTCCTTCTTGTTCATGATCTCCCCTAGTTCGTGTTGATGTTGAAGGTACGGCCCGGACAGCCGGGCCGTAACCCCCTATTGAGGCTTTTATGGGACAGGACGGATGTAATCCGGCGCGTGGATGGTGACGAAGCGAGCCCGCTCGTGCGGATCAGCGATGTAGCCGCTGCCGCTGGGCAAGAAACCCCGCAGGTCAGCGCGGGAAGCATCTCCGATGGCGGCCGCCACGGCGCTGTATGGCCTGCTGGTCACCTGCATGGGGACGTACTCGCCATCTCGGATGAGAATTCTCAGCGCGAGCTCTTTGCCGTACACCTCCATGTACTCCCGGCGGAACTTACGGCGCATGCTGGGCCGCCACGCCGGGTCGTGATCGGTGTCGGGCAGCGTCTTGAGGTAGGCCCCGTACACCTTGACGGCGGCCTTGGCGGCCTCCTCGATCTCCTCCAGCAGCTCGGGCAACGCCGCGGCGACCTGCTCGACGAGATCGCCGTGGCCGGCGTAGCGGAGCCAGTAGTCGCCCCACGCCATGCGCGGGGATGCACCGGGGCCGTAGATCGACAGGATGCAGCCGTACGCCTTCACGATCCCGATCAGGGCTTTGTACCGGGCTTTGCCGTGCCCGCCCGAGCCGGTGACCTCGAACGTTTTCCACACGTACGGTGCGGTGGCCTTCTCACGCCATAGCCTCCTGCTGATCGCGTCGGCTCGGTCCTGGGCGGCGGCGCGCTCGTGCTCCGACCCGCTACGCCGGGCCAGTTCCTCCCATGCGGCCAGGCGCACGGCGAGCTTCGCGATGCTCACTGGTCCTCCCGTGCGAGGCTCCAGCGGGTGACCCACTGGGGTGCGACGTGCTGGTCTTCGCGCAGGGTGCGCCGTGAGCGGACTTCCCCGTCGTCTTTCATGCGCCGCAGCGTCGCCGTCAAGGACTCGCTACCGAGACCTGGGGTGGGCAGCACGCGGATAAGTTCCGATCGCGAGAACCACGACGTGGGGTATCGGCTCAGGTGCGCCAGGATCAGCGGGCGTAGTTCGGCGTACCGGTTGGGCTTCCGCTCTCCGCCTTCGATCTCGCGGGCGTACCGGTAGCCGGTGCGCTCGTCCACGCCGATTATCTGGGATGCGTTCTTCACGGAGTGGCCCTGCTTGAAGCAGAGCACCCGGAGGCGCTCCACCAGTTGGACCCGTTCAGCTCTGCTTCTCATTGCGGCCTTCTCTGCGAATGGCTGACGATCATTCCTCGGATCTCGTCGCCGTCAACTGGCCCCGAAGGCGGGGGTCGCCGCGACGAACGCGGCGGCTTGGGTCTGGATGACCTCCATGGGCGTGCTGGGCCACGCCTCGGCGAGCGCGTCGATCAGCCGGTTCCAGTCGTGGGCTGCGTCCTCCTCGGCCTCGGCGATGACGGACTGGTCGAGACCCGAGCGGACGGCGAACTGGATGAACCCGGACTGGTCCGTAGCCTGCTCGATCAGGTACGGCAAAAGCTGTGGCACGCGGTACTGCATCGGCCTGAGGCACTGCAGGCAGATCAAGGGGTTGATGGGGGACACGGTGGTTCCTTTCATGACAGGGCGTCGAAGAGGTCAAGCTGGGCGTGCAGGTGCGCCAGCGGCGGAGCGGCGGCCGGCGGCCTGGGCGAGGTGAGAAGGTAGCCGCCGTCCCACGGATCGAGGCCTTCGAGGCCGAACAGAGCGGGCGAGGTGAGGACCTTTTCTCGCCAGCTCAGAACGACGGGTAGGAGTTTGTCGGGGCCGTAGGTGAGGTAGGTGCCGTCAATGGAGTCGGCTTCCATGACGTGCGCGGCGTGCAGGTAGCGGCGCAGGGAGTTGACCCGGCCGACGTGGACGTGTTTCCACAGCGATGACGCGACCCGGCAGAGGTTCGCCGCGGCGGGCGACAGCTTCCACGCCGTTGACCCGCCGACGAACAAGCAGTCCGCCTCATCCCACGGATCCCAGGTGCTGCGCTCCATGTGGTCCTGGGCGACGAGCGCGGCCGGGAATCCGAGGTTGCGGATCTTCTCCAACATCGGGCGGGCCAGCAGCTCGGTTGCCTGCGCGTCGCCGACCACGTCGGGGGCGGCGACGAACAGGCAACGTCGTGCGATGTCGAACTGGTCGCGGAGCCAGCGCAGCCACTCCAGGAACGCCTTATCGCCCGGGTAGTGGCCGGTGAAGACGCCGTTGTCGACGCCGACCATGCCCTTGTCGGGGATGCGGTTGCCCTGCGCCGGGGTGATGATGACGCCGAGCCGGCCCACGCACATCTCCGCGCGGATCCGTGGGGTGCTCGGTGGCGTCAGGTACAACGGCGGTCTCAGCACGTCAGCCGACGACAAGGTGGCGCTCCAGCGCCTCGCCAGTGATGCACTCGACCAGCGCCGATACCAGCACCTCGGCCACGGGCGGAGTGACGGCGTTGCCGTACTGCTTCACCTGGGCGCGCTTGTCTCCGTGGACGACGTAGCCAGTCTGGAACGCCATCCCTCGGCCGATCTCGAAGGGTTCGAGCATGCGGAACCCCACCTTGTTGATGTCGATGGGGGCAGGCGGGGGTGTGGCTACGCCGTACCTGTCGAGCGTGGTGAGCGTGCCGACCGGCTGTGACACGGGCTTGGCGGTGCCGTTCGTGTAGTACGGCACCATCAGTGGCTGAGGGGCCGTAGCGAGGTAGTGGTGGTTTCCACCTGCGGTGACGGTGTGCAGCGGGCCGTCGATGGAGCGGGCCCTCTCCTTGTCGCCTCCGCCGCGCATCGGAACGATGAACGACGGCGGTACGGCGAGGCCGTGGTTGCTGCCGTTCGCCACGTCCGTGGCCAGCGGGTCAGTCTTGCTCGGTTGGCCCGAGCGCAGCAGGGTCAGGAACGGCTCCGGGGGGAAGGCCACGCCGGTCTCGCGCCGCGTCGTCTGCGTGCGCCCTGGGGCTGTCGACGGGGACGCGACCTTACCCTCTCGTCCCTCAGTAGGCACGAGCAGCGGCGGAACGGCCAAGCCGTCGTTCTCGCGGGTGGTCCGTGTAGGCATCGGTGCCGTCAGGGGCGTCGCGTCCGTCCGCCAGGTGCCGCCGGTCGGGACCAGCAGCGGCACCCAGTACTTATCGATCCCGGCCTGAATGCGGCCCACGGTCGACGGAGCATACGGCCGGAAATTCTTGCCGGGCTTCCCGTCGCCGATCTCCCTGGTGGGAAGGGTGAAGTCGATCGCCTCCCAGGCGGGCAGCGCAGGAGGATCAACCGCCCTCCGACACGAGGAGTTCGGGCAACGCCACACGTACTGAACCCGGTACTTCCCGGCCTCGACGCCCGGCCTCTTGTACGACGAGATTGCGGGCACCATCTGGTCGCAGTTCTGGCAATACGCCTGCGGCCGGAGCCACTTGTCGAAGTCGGGGTCACGGCCGAGGCATTCGTGCCAGTAAGCGAGGTACAGCCGGTCACGTGACTGAGGTGCAGCGAGGGTGCGGACCGGCTGGGCGTGCATCGAGTTGATGCCGAAGGCTCGGGTCTTGTAGCCCATGCGGTGGAAGCGGCGCCGGAAGTCGGGGAAGCCGTCCCAGTCGTACTCGTCGAGGACGTTCTCCATGACGCCGCAGAGCACGATGTCGTACTGCGACCGGCGGCGCGAGTAGACGCCTTCGATGTAGTCGGCGACCTGCGAGGTCAGCGCGCGGCTCTCCTCGTCGAGATCCTCTTGCTCGCGTTCTTCTTCGGTCTTGTCGAAGTCGAACAGCTTGCCCTGGCGGGAGTTTCGAAAGTCTTGCTTCTTACCTCGGGCGATCGACCATTTGGTGCATTCCGTCGAAGCCCAGTGGATCAGCGTCTTGGGCCAGTCGTAGACCGGGGCCTCACGGATGTCGCCTTCCTCGTGGCGGGTGTTCGGGAAGTTGGAACGGTGAGTCTTGAGAGCCAGGTCCCAATGGTTCGCGGCGAGCGTCACGTCGACGTTGGGCACGGCGTGGGCTCCCTGCGAGGACCCGCCAGCGCCACAGAACCAGTCGGTGAGAGAAACAACATCGCTGTCGTGGCGGTATGCCACAGCAGCCTCCTTTTTGCATGAGGGGAGGCCCCGCCCACACAGGCGGGGGCGGGGCCGTACGATGTGCTGGAAGGGCGAGCCCGATAGGCACGGGCTCGTCCTTTACGCTGCGGCGGATACCTGTTCGAGCAGGGCCTGGGCCTGCCTGACCGCTACAGCCATGGCGGTCACGCCCATGACCCGGTCGTGGTGTTCCAGCACCGCCTTGCGGTGCTCAGCCGCTCGAGCGGGCCCGTCACCAACAGCAAGGGTGTTGCCAACGTGGATGAGCACGTTCGGCCCGAGGTCCCACACGATCGCGTTGACCGCTGCGCACGCCGCGGCGGTGGGGTTCAGCTCCCCCATCGACCACACGTAGTCGTGCGGGTTGCGGTCGTGTTCTCGCAATGCGAGCGCGAGGGCGCGGAGCATGCCGCCCGTACCTGCTGCGGGCTCGTCGAAGGACATGCCAGGCTTGATGCTGTCGGGCGTGAGCAGCATTTTCGCCATCATGTCCGCGACGGGGGTCGGGGTGTGGAACTCCGCGAGGGCATCGCGGCCGCCCTTTGAGCGCAGTGTGGTGAGGACGGCGCCGAGAACGTCTTCCTGGCATCGCCACTGCGGATCGGGGTTGCCGGTGATGGACAGCAGCCCGGATTTGATGGCGGCCTGGGCGACCGCGCGGGCGGCTTTGACGACGTCGACGGATGGTTCCTCGTCCTGTTCGAGCCAGTCGTGTAGGGGCCGCGCGATCTCGATCAGGTATGGCTGGTTCAGCCATTGCGCGCCCCAGATTCTCCGGAGCACGCTGATGAGTTCAGGCCCGTCGAGGCCGAGGATCTGCTGCTCCAGGGACGGCCCGGTCGGGTCGGCCTTGCCGTACGAGGGTGAGCGCTGCGACGACGCCAACGGGAATGTCGATGTCGTGGCCGCCGTAGTGGCTATACCACGCCTCTTCGACGCGTTCGGCGAGCTTGCCGGGCGATACAGGTGTGATGCGCGGCCGGGGCCTCGGCGTGGACTTCTCGGGGGGACTGACCGGTTCGGTGTTCAGCGTCGGAGGTGTCTCGCAGATGGGCGGCGGTGCGACGCTCTGGGGCGTTGCGACCGCCATGGCCAGGCCGGCGGGCTTCTTCGGCGGTGTGGCTTCTTCCTGGACCTCGGAGAACAGGTCCATCTGCACTTCGCCGGGACGGCGGCGCTTCTTGGCCATCACGCGTCTGCCTCGTCCTCGGCGTCTTCGAGGAGGCTCTCCGCGAGGCTGATCACGTCGGCGCCCGCGAGGATCGGGCCGGGCCGCAGTGCGAACATCTCGCACGTGCTGGGGCACATGGTGGTGCGGTCGTCCTCGTCAGCCGGGGTGGTGCCGCAGGAGGGGCACGTTTCGGTCGGGCGGGTCTGCCGGACGTCGAACGTGCCCGCCTTGACGTAGTAGCCGGGCTTGTTCTTCTCGACCGTCTGCCAGCCTTCAGCGGCGAGTTTCTTCTCCTCGGACGTCTTCTCCTTCGACTTGCCGCCGATGCGGCGGAACGTCGCTAGGGACTTCTCGCCCTTGCGGACCATCCGGCCGAGCGAGTTCCAGTACTCGACGCCGCCGCAGTGGCTGATGGGGCGACGCTGTGCGGCCAGCAGCATGATGTTCCGCAGGGAGTAGCCGGTGGAGTCCGTGTCGTCCACGTCTCTCACGCCGATGCTCGCGGCCATTGCGAGGAAGACGTTGAGCTCGGCGGGGTCGATCAGCAGGAGGTGGGCGTAGCCGTTGAGGAGTTCGTTGGCCGCGGCCCTGCTTTCGGCTGATCTGGCTTTCTGCGCTTCGGTGACGGGGCGGCGCTTGCGCTTGGTCTTGCTGGTGGCGGTGGTGGTGGTGCGGGCCATCAGGTTGGAGCCTTTCCATTAGTAGCGGTTCCGCTACTGACGCGCTGGCCCCGCATGGGCGGGGCCAGCACGTGAGGGGGTGGGTCAGCTGGCGGGGTACAGCCGGGCGTACCAGTCGCGGATGTCGTTCAGCGTCTGGTGGCCGAGGAAAACGTCGTGGTGGACGTCGCGGTTGATCGTGCCGTCCGGGTTGCGGACGATCATGGGGCTGAGCGCGAGGTAGCGCATCGCCTTGATTTGCACGGGGATGACCCGGTCGCCGAGGACCTCGATGACCCACTGCTCGGGGTCGTCGGGCTCGGCCATCACGTACTCCGCCAGGCGGCGCAGTTCGGTGTAGGAGACATCGATGCGCCGCCCGCCCAGCATCGGCCCGTCCGGGGTGAAGGTGACGAGCCATTTGGCGCCGCCCAGTTCCGCGACCCACCCAGCGAGGCACTGCGTGGTACCGCACCGGTCGAACCCGTAGAAGTCGTTACGCCAGCTTCTTTGGTCCCACAGGGTGATCGGCACGTCGGGGTCGGGGGTGACGGCGCCGGTAGCGATCTGTTCCCGGAGGACGACGGCGCCCTCGATGGAGGCGATGGCGGCCGCCAGCAGCGGCCCGTTACGCAGAGGCGCGTGGGTGGTGGTCATGCACGGTTCCTTTTCTGGTTGGATGTCGGTAGCGGAACCGCTCACATCGAGTGGTTGGCGGTGGACCGCTCTGTGATGTCGTCGGAGGCGACGCCGTGGACCTCGCGGAGCCGCTCACGCAGGACCGACATCGGCGCCGTGTAGCGGCTGCCGCGGTACTCGTCGATGGGCTTCCCGTCCGGGTCGGTGATGGTCAGTTCCCACGCCCCGGCTTCGCGCTCGGGCAGGTTGTGGTAGATGCCTTTCTCCACGAGGCGGCCGTCGACGAGCAGCCGCAGATTTCCCCGGTCGCCCCGCATGGGGTCGTATTCGATGACGGCGCTCATGCGGCGACTCCTTCGCGCTGGACGTGGGTGGTGTAGGGCTGGCCTTCGGTGCCGTCGTCGTAGGCGACGGTCAACCGGACCCGCAGGTCGTCCTCGGGGGTGATCGCGGCGACGAGACCGGGCCGGTCTCCGACGACGACGCGGTCTCCGATCCGGTAGGCCGACATCCGGTTGCGGTGGCCGCGCAGGTACCGGGACAGGTCGTTCACGTCCAGTTCCCACGGGGCGCTGCCGCCGGGCCGCTGGATCATGACCTCGGTCGGGATGGAGCCGCTGAACGTGACGGCGATACGCCAGTCGTCTCGCGACAGCATCACCGTGCTGCTGCCGTCCGGGTTCGTGCGGGTGTTGACCGACCAGCCGCCGAGGAGCGCTCTGGTCATGATGATCGTGCGGCTCGGCGGTGGCAGGGGGAGGTTCATCGGATCCTCCGGAAGTAGCCCTCGGCCTCGGCTGCTTCGGCGGCCCGCTCGGCGGCGGCCCGGTTCCGGAAGTACTCCTCGAACATGGTTTCAACCTCGGTGTCGGCCCGCTCGGCGACGGCCTGGTTCTGCTTGCTGGCCACGCGGTAGTGCAGGAGCGCGACCTCCCATTTGGCATCCATGTCGCGTTCGGCCTGCGCTTCGACGACGGAGGCCGCCTCGTAGTGGCCGCTGTACCAGACCGACCGGTTCGGGGCGTTGTCGTCGAGTGCGGCGTTCGCGTCGTCCTTGGCCCGCTGCACGTGCAGCATGGTGCGGCAGATCCGCAGGTAGGCGTTCGCGTCGAGGCTGGGGGTGGCGAGAAGCACGTCGCGGCGTTGCATTCAGCCCTCCTTCGGGAGGTTGTTGAGCAGGCCGATGATCGCTCGCGCGCCTTCGGCCTTCCTGGTCTTGTTGGTCAGCTGCCAGGTGATGGAGATCCGCAGCGCTCGCCCCTTGGCGGCGCTGATGTGGAGGGTGCCGAAGTGCAGGCCCCGGTCGAGGACCAGCGTGTAGATGCTGCGGTGCGGCTCGTCGGGGACTTTGACGGTGAACCCGTCCCTGACGAGCCGCTGGACGATCTGAGCGGCGGTGCGGTTGGGCTGGTACGGCATGGTCGTGGGTCCTTTACAGGCCGGGGTCGGCGTCGGAGTAGCAGTTGCCGAAGCCGTCCATGTCGGTGCTGTCGTCGGCGTAATAGAGGTCGTCGTCATAGAAGTCGTCGTCGGGGTAGTTGCGGCCGATGCTGGGCATGTGGTTCCTTTCCGTGGCCCTCTAGCTGAGGTGACCAGGGTCTGACTCCCCGGGATTTCGGACCCGATCGTCAGCAGCTAGGCGAACTTGCGGGGCGGGACGGTGGTCAGGCGCTCGCCGTTGTAGAGGGAGACGCGTTCGCCGTCCTCCCATCGGACGTGGAACCAGCCGTCGAAGTGTTCGGCCTGCATGTCCTCGGCTGTGGTGACCACCACGCCCCAACACCAGTCGTAGGTGAACACCCGCAGGTCAGGGGCGATCTCAACGCCGTTATCGGTGAACCACTTCTTCACTGGGTCATCTCCTTCAGTGGTACGAGGGGTAGGCGATTTCGCCTTCGTAGGCGCGGCGTCGCGCCTCCCGGCACTGGTCGTTGTCGCAGACGGCACGCTCGTAAGGGCCGTCGCAGTCGTGCTCCCAGGCGCGCGGCCGGGCGCGGCACCAGGAGCAGGCGTTGGCGACGCGGAGCGCGGTGACCGGAGTGACCTCGATGTGCAGGCCGCTCCGGCCGGCCACCCGGATCAGCCTCGCCACGTGGCGCGGGTCGGCGACGTTGCACGTCTCGAACCAGTTCTCTTGGGGCAGTGCGATTCGGTACGTGCGGGTAGCGTCAATGAGTTGTTGCATGGTCTCCCTTTCCGTGCGCCGTTTTGCGGGGGTTACGTGCGTTACCATCGGAGTCGTCTGGTTCTTCGCCATGGGGCAAACGTGGCGGGCTGACTGACTGGTTGTTGGTGCTGGTGGTGGCCGGGCCTGTGGCGGGCCCGGCCATTGGCATGTTCAGGCGGGGTAGACGGCGATGCTGTAGTGGTTGATCGCTTCGATCCGCACCCCGTCCGGCAGGGTGATCGGCGGGAATTCGTGGCCGCTCTCCCAGTCGATGCCGCCGTCAGGCACGTAGTAGGACCACTCGAAGTGGCAGTTCACCCAGTCGATGACCCGGCCGGTCCGGTCGTCCCAGCCCTCTTCCATCAGGGTCGGCTCATAGTCAGGGTGGGCGTCGAAGGCGATGGCGATGGCCTTGCGGACCTGCTCGGCCTGGGCGTCGGTGACGGTCGCGGTTGCGGTGGTCATGCCGGTCACCGGCCCGTCTGGCAGGCGAGCAGGGCCTCGCGCATCGTGCAGTCCTCTTCGATGGCGTGAATGATCGCCTCGGCGGTCATCGCGCGGGGCCACTGCGCGGTGCGCAGCAGCCGGATCATCGCCTCATAGGCGTAACCGAACACGCCGTCCGTCTGTTCGGGCACGCCGCGCGTGGTGGAGGCGTTGGACAGGCGCAGCACGGTCAGCAGGTGCTCGGCGATCGTGGCGTCACGGTTTCCCATGAGCTTCCCGGCCGGCCCGGCGGGCTTGGTGTCGACCTGCGGCTCGTCGCCGTAGTAGCCGAGGACTCCGCTGATGAAACGGGGCAGGTCTTCGGCGGTGATGTCGTTGAACTTCGCGGTCTCGTAGGGGTAGCGGTCGACGCCGGTCTCGCGCTTGATCTCCGAGGCGAGGTCGTCGTAGATGAACGCGGCGGCGTCGCGCACCTCGGCGAGGAGGTCGGCGAACTCCTCCTCGTTCCACACGCTGTTGGCGTTGTGGAACCAGGCGATGGTGTCGAGGATCTTGGTGGGGGTGCCACCAGGTGCGCTCTGGCAGGCAGCGGCAGCGTCGGTGGTGGTGGGCAGGATGTTCGTGTACATCGGTCTCCTTGAACGAGTCGGCCCCGCGAACCGTGGATCGCGGGGCCGATGCTGGATTTTTGGTAGCGGTTCCGCTACTAGAAGCCGACCGTGTGGGCGGAGTGGATTGCCGCTCCGATGGCTTCGGCGGCCGATTCGTGGTCGAGGTCGTCGAAGCTGAAGTCCTCGTCAGGGTCGCAGCTGGAGGAGACGAATCGCGCCGGGCCGAGGACGTGGGAGGTCACGTACTGGAGTTCAGTGATCCATTCCTCCAGCGTGGGGGTGGGGGCGTAGTTGATGAGGAGGTGGCTGGTCGCGGACCAGGCGACGGCGGCGAGGATCTGCGTGGTGGTGGCTCCGGCGTCCTGCGCGTCCTGCGCCATGTCGGTGGGGGAAGGGATGGTGATGTCGGTGTGCATTCGGTTCCTTAGATGTGAGCGGCCCCGCGAACCGTGGTGTTCGCGGGGCCGGTAGCGGCGGGGTGAGCTGGTCAGTGGTTAGAGGTGGCCGCCTGCGTTGAAGACGGCCTGCTCGATCGGCAGGCCGGTGCTGAGTGCGTAGTCGATCGCCACGTCGGCCTCGGTCGGCTCCATCGACTGCGCGCCGAGCAGGGCGGCGAGCGCGTTCTTGAGGTGGGTGTGGATCTCGGCGTACGCGGGCTGGGCGCCGGTGCTGGTGGAGTGAGCGACGATGCGCAGGCCGGTCAGCAGCTGGTTGGCGAAGGCGATTGGTTCAGTGCTGACCGCAGCCCAGCTGTCGATCTTTGCGCCGCAGCTGAGAGCGCTGCACTCGTAGTGGCCCATCCAGTCCTCGTCGGGGTCGGTCCAGACGCCGTCAGGGGTGACCTCGCGGAACCCGGAGTACGAGGGAGTGTTGCCGCAGTAGCAGGTCAGGTCACTGTTGTCGTCGATGACGACGAACTTCCGGCGCGTGTTGTTCACTCCCGGAATCCGGAGCGGAATGACGAACTTGGGTGCGGTGGTCACTGGTGGTGCTCCTTAATGTGGTCGGCCCCCCGAGCGATGTGCTCGGAGGGCCGGTGCTGGTTGGCGTCGGTAGCGGTACCGCTATCGGTTGGCGATGATTTCAGAGGCAGCGAGGATCGCGGTTGCGATGACGAGGCTGGACTGCCGATAGTCGAGGTCGTCGTAGGTTCCGCCGTCCTCGTCGACGTAGTCGGCGGCCACGTCTCTGGCGTCCCTGCGGATGCGGTCGTTGACGGTCTGGAGGGTGGAGTTCCAGTCTTCGGCGGTGGCAGGGGTGCCGGTCACGTTCATGACGTAGCTGGTGGCGCTCCAGGCGATGGCGTCCAGCGTGTAGGTGGTGGTGGCGCCCCACGTGAATGCGTCGAAAGCCATGTCGGCGGGGAGGGGGACGGTGTCGGAGGTGATGAGCGTGGCGGTCACTGTGTCTCCGGGGGTGTTTGCGCTGGTAGGAGGTTTGCGATCTTGCGTGGTACTCCTCTGATCATATCAGTTCACCAGACCGATATATACCTTCAAGGAACCAGCAAGATCACTGCAGGTGAAGCGCTGAAACGCTCTCTAAGGAAGCGTGACGCGCGCACGACCGATCACGCCTGACGCATCCTGAAACACTCTCTCCGTACAACTGAGACGCGCACACATAACGCGAAAAGAGAACGCAAACGCGCTCCGACGCGTCGGACGCATCGAAGCGCGCCAACCCGAATAGTCACGACGCGGATCGTCGCGCCCGGTTGATCTGCGTGCCGATCTCCGCGCAGGCGCCGCAGGGGTAACCGGACGGCAGCACGTGGTCTTCGCAGGCCAGGTGCGGACAGTCGTAGCCGCGCCGAACCACGGTCAGGGCAGCAGCGACAGGACGACGGACCTCACGACCACGCCAGTGGGGCAGGCGACGATGGATGCGGGCTTTCATGTCCCCGACGGTGCGGCCGGCGCTCATCTCGTCCTCGATGGCGCTTGTGACCCTTTCGATTTCCACAGCGGTCATGCGGGCCTGCCAGTCGAGAGGGAGCAGGGCCATGACGCTCGGCGCGCCCTTGGGTCTGGGCTCGGCCTGTCGAGGGGCTGCACGCACTCCCCCTTCGTTGATCTTCCTCTCGGCGTCAGCCGTACGCGCGTTCACGCGTACGGCGAGGTAGTCGCCTACGGCGAGAGGAGAAAGATCGTCCTCTGAGGGTGTGTTCTTTGAGGGTGAATCCTCTGAAGGTGTCTCATATGGAGTCGACAGATTTGCAAGGGGGTGACTCGTCAGATCTGCGAGGGGGTGAGTAGACAGATCTGCAAGGGGTGCCTCCCCAGATTCGCAAGGGGTCACCTCCTCGCCCTCTCCTCGTTCGGTAACTCCCACCAGGTCCTTGTAGTAGATGACGCGCACATGCATCCACCGCCCCGAGGTCCGCCGCACCACCGCCCACCCAGCCATTTCCAGCTCGTGTAGGCGACGGCGCGCGGTGTCGGCCGAGCCGCTCAGCCACTCCCCCAGGCGGGCAACGGTCAGGTCGTGCCCTTGCAGGTCGAGACGGTCGACCAGGACGGCGTAGGTGCGCCAGGTGTCCGGCGACACCGACCCTTCAGGCCGCCCCGTTCCAGCATGGACAAGGTCCAGCGTCCAGGCGGGCACCGCGGCGTAGGGTGCGCCGGTTTCGCGGGGCCGGCCGAGCACACGGTGAAGTGCTGAGCGTTTGCGGCCACGCACCTCGCGGACGAGCCACAGCCCGCTGGCCGTTTTGGTGAGGAGCTGAGTGCGGGCGCGATCGAGTGTGCGTTCGGTGGTGCCGAGGTGCTCGGCACTCCATGAGCGTCGCGCGCGTGCAGGCTTCCGGCCGCCGAGCAGATCGGGGGCTTCGAGAGTTTCGTACAGGCACCAGACGGCCACGGCGAGGCCGCTGTGGTCGGGGCTGTACAGCAGGGCGCGGGGGATCTGGAAGTGGCTGCTTGCCGCAGTGTCGTGATTCCGGGGAACGTCTAGCCAGCGCGCTGATCCGTCAATTTTTGGGCGCGAAAGGCTCGACGCTTGGCGAGGTGATATTGTCGGCTCCAAGTACGTTGAGGCGTTCCCACCGCTCGATCAGCTCGCACGGCGGCCAAACCTAGGAGCCGATCACGAGGGGTAGGTAATGCCGAGGGCGATGTTGTGTCCGGCGCTCCCCGATCTGGGGGGCGCTTTTTGCTTTCGGGCGGCTCCTGGGGGTGGAGTTGCTAGATGCGGGTCGGGGCTGTCGAAGCGGGCGCGCCACGCAAGACCGAATCCCCGTGACGCGATTGACGCAGTTGACGCACTATTTACACCTTATCGCGTCAGGTCTGCACATTCGAGACACGCGAAGAAGATCAACAAGTGTAACAAAATGTCACAAAAGCGATACTCTACGTGTTGGTAATGGACGTCAACGCCGCCCCACTTACCTCAACGCCTCATACGCTGACCGAACCGCGATTACTCAAAGATGGTCAACGCCTCCGCCGGAACCCGCTTTTTATTGCGACTCCTAGCGGCAGCCTTTTCCCTCTTGCACTGTCGGCAGTGGCGGCCCTTCACCGACCCCTCGTAGGACTCATCATCGTCATACGGGTGCCCATTTTTGCAATGCGTAGCATCACCCCTGGTGGGCAGCATTTTCTGCCGCGTCTCCCCCCACTTCGAGTGCAGCACCACCCACGCCGTACGTTGGTCCTTCCGGAAAAGCTCCACCTTCGACACGAACGCCATCAAAGTCGCGTTCTTCTCCTCGACGGTGAGAGTCGGCCACTCCCGCTCAAGCCCCACCATGACATCCACGTAATCCGCCGGATTCACAGCAGAAGGGGGGTCGATCAACTCGGCCAAAGCGGCATCGATCGTGTCACGTTCCTCAATCAGCCGATCGCGTGAACGAATGTAGGCATCCTCGGGAAGGACACCCCGAGATACCAGGTCCGTCTGCCGGTCCAAGTCACGATCAACACGCTCCCGCTCACGCTGAAGCCGCTCTACCTCCTGCTCCCGCTGCCCCTTCGGCTTACGCGGTCCCGCTATGGCGGCCTGCTGGGCGGCCGCTTCGATCTCGGGCCCCCACTCGCCGATGATGTCGAGCACTACGGCTTCAACAACGTCAACGTAAGCGAATCGCGTACCACACGGGACATCCTCTCGCCGTGCACGCCACCCGCAGATGTACCCCTGCCTGGCGTTCGGCCTGGACACGTGCATTCCCCCCTGGCAATATCCGCACTTGATCAGACCTGACAGCGGATAAACCGCTTGCCGAGATCTTCGTGGAAGTGCGGCCTTAGCAGCTGTGAAATCCAGATACGCCGACCATGTTTCATGGTCGATCACAGCTTCATGCGCGCCAGGAAAATATGTCCGCTTAAAGCAGCGGCTCGGCCTTCCACACATGCATTCAATGTCATGAACTCCAATGAAACCGGCCGCGAAGCCGCTATTCATCGTCCGACGCAATGCGCTATCTTTCCAACGCCCACCAATAAGCGTGAGGATGCCGCGCTTGTGGAGGGACTCGGTGAGCGGGTAGTACCCCCTGCCTGAAAGAAAAGACAGGAACAGTTCTTCCAGTAAGTCCGGCACCCCACTTTGCCAATCCGGCTCGTAGCGCTCCTGGCCATCGGCAGGATTCGCAATGGTTCTGTCCGCATACAACGGGTGCCGCTGACGACCCCTGCGCACGTAACCGAAGTACTCGCCGCCCAGCGGGGGCAGGCCACGCAGTAGACGGTTCTGGAAAGCCTCCGCCCACTGCTCGCCGGCGCGGTCGGACTCGAAGGCGGCGATCTCCATCAGCATCCCGCGCGTCAGCTTGCCTACCGCAGTGCTGGCGTCCACTTCTTCGGTGGCGGAGATGAGCTGTCCGCCTGCGGACTCGACCCGCACGAGGTTGAGCTGGTTGCCCGCGCGGTTACGCCCGAACCGGCTGTACTTCCAAACGAAGATCGCCTTGACGTCGCCCAGCTCGACGGCGGAGATGGCGCCCATGATCTTGCGCTGAAATGTCCGGCCGGACACGTCGAGGTCTTCGATCCAGGCGACGATGCGGTAGCCGAGTCGGGCGGCACATCCTTCAATCGCGGCGCGTTGGATCGCTGGGGAGATCTGCTCCTCGCGGAGCATGGAGACGCGGATGTAGCCGATGGCTGGGAGCAGGACACGGCCAGGGGAGACGGGGAGGACAAGCACGCCGGAACGTTACATGTTGTCCAAAGGTGCGTTCGAGCACGGCCTCCAGCACGCTGCCGGGAGTGGGGGACGCCGGAGGGGTGTTCATGGCGGGTATTGTGCCGCAGCCGACCTTCGGCTCCAAGCCGGGCTCACCCGGCGACGGCTGCCCCGGGCGGCCGGTCTCGGATTCGCCCCCACCCCCGCCCGCCTCGTGTACCGGGACCGCCGGATGCGAGGTTTCGCCGGTTTCGCCGGGCCCGGTACACGGGCGGGCGAGGTGAATCGCGGACACGCCGGTGTCTCCTCCCCTCTTCGCGAGCCAGACGGGCACCGTGTGTGATGGAGTCTCTCCGATCCGTAACGGCTTTGCCGCCGAAGTCCGGGGCTCACGGCACCCGGCTGCGAAGGAGAGGCACATGCGAAGGACACTCACCGCCCTGATGATGGTGCTGGGCACGGTGGCGACGGCCGGCGCCGCGGCCCCGCCGGCCGCCGGTCGGCCCGGCATCGACGTCATCGGGCTGACCGGCGACCAGCGTCTGGTGGGCTTTGCGATCCGCTCCCCCGGCCGCACGCGTGATCTGGGCAGGATCCGCGGGCTCGACGGCGACACCCGGCTGGTGGGCATCGACTACCGCGTGCAGAACGGCAGACTGTACGGCGTCGGAGACCGGGGCGGCGTCTACACGCTCAGCGGCCCGGCCAAGGCGGTCAAGGTCTCCCAGCTGACCGTGGCGCTGAGGGGCTACCACTTCGGTGTCGACTTCAGTCCCGCGGCCAACCGGCTGCGTGTGATCAGCGACACCGGGCAGAACCTGCGGCACAACCTCGACGACCCCACGGGCGGCCCGGCCGCCGGGCAGACCGTGGCCGACCGTACGCTGACCCTCCCGCCCGTCCCGCCTGCCGTGGTGGGAACGGTCGCGACCGGTGTGTCGGGTGCCGGATACACCAACAACGACCTCAGCCCGGACACCGCCACGACGCTCTTCGGCGTGAACACCGTCACCGGCCAGGTGAGCCTGCAGTCGCCCGCGGGGGCGGGCACCCTGGTGCAGACCGGCAGCCTGCGGGTGGCCGCGAGCGGCGCGGCGGGCTTCGACGTCTACAGCTCGCTGCGCGACGGGGTCACCGTCTCCAACAGCGCCTTCGCCGCGCTGAAGGTCGCCGGCCGCTACGGGTTCTACGGCATCAACCTGCTCACCGGCGCCGTCAACTACAACTACGGCGCCTTTCCCGCCAACCGCCAGGTCTTCGACATCGCCATCCGGCTCGACCGTGGCTGAGGACGGCCGAGGTCACTCGCGGTGACCTGTGCGGGCGCGAGGGCCGGTCGGTCGAGGACGCGGGTGTGTTCGGCGTCCGGGAACTCCTCATGGCGCAGCGGCCGGCCGAGCCGGGGCGCCGCGGCGGCGAGGTCACGGGGGCCTCGCACCGGCACCGTGCTGTCGTCGCTCTGGCCGCCGGCGGGTTGTCGATCGCCTTGAGCCGGTCGAAGTCCACGCCCGCCCGCCGGTTGACGAACGGCTCCGCCACCGGTGCCTGGAGCACACCGTGCGGACGCAGGGCCGTTGCCGGGCCGGGGTCCCCGGCGGCGCGGACGGTTTCCGCGATCTTGGGTCTTCCCAGCGCCGCATCGGGACGGTATGACGGGGAGGCGCCGTATGCCGGGGGTGGGACGGCCGGTGGACGTCACGACGGGGAGGCCGGCATGACCGTACAGGTGATCATCGAGGCGATCGGCCGGGCGGAGCTTGCCGCCGAGCGGGTACGCGAAGTGGCCGCGGCGCACCCCGCCGTGCGCGAGCAGCTGCGGGTCGCCGACGCCGCAGGGCTGATCGTGGGCCCGGCGGTGGCGCTCGGCCACGATCCAGATGAGAGCGCCTCGTTTCGGGCAGCGGTGTTCGATCCGGTCTCCAACCGGGGGGTCGAGCTGCGCGGCACTCTGGACCGGCCCGAGGGGGCGCAGGTGCTGCCCAGTGCCTACCGGCCCAACCCGCGCCCCGAGGAGCTGCGGGCCGCGGCGGCGATCCTGCGGGCCGAGGAGCGCTTCCCCGCCGGAGACGACGTGCTGATCTACCAGCCCATGCCGCCCCTGGCCGATCTGGACAACCCCGACGGCACCACCACCCGCCGCCCCACCCTGGGCATCTACCACCCCTCGGGGGAGACCAGGCACCGCATCGTGGCCGTGGACATCGCCGCCGGCGACGTCGACTGGTCCCCCGCCGGTGTCAGTGTCGCGATGCACCCCGGCGACTGTGAGTCGCACCTGCCGGTGGGGGTGGAGAGCCTGCGCGACCGGGGCGGCCCCGACCAGGTGCGGCTGCGCGTCGTCGACGGCGGCACCGAGCTGTGGAGCATGGTCGTGGTGCGGCCCCGGGCCTCCTCGCCGGCCGACCCCGGCGACGGCTCCGGGGTCGAGCTGAGGCAGGTGCGCTACCGGGGCAGGCTCGTGCTGCGCCAGGCGCACGTGCCGATCCTCAACGTCCAGTACGAGGAGGACGGCGTCACCTACCGCGACTGGCAGAACCAGGAGACCCGTTTCTCCGCCACCGGCACCGACCCGGTGGGCTGGGGGTGGCGGATCTGCTCGGAGCCTCCGCGCACCATCTTGGAGCGGGGCGACAACGACGCCGGCAACTTCCAGGGCGTGGCCTTCCATCACACGGGCGGTGAGCTGCGCATCGTCAGCGAGCTGGCGGCCGGCTGGTACCGCTACGCCTCGGAGTGGCGCCTGAGCGACGAGGGCACGATCAGGCCGCGCTTCGGCTTCGCCGGGGTGCGCAACCCGCGTACCTGCATGCGCCACCGCCACCACGTCTACTGGCGTTTCGACTTCGACGTGGAGGGCTCGGCCAACGACGTGATCGAGCAGTTCGACGACACCGGCTCGACCGTGCCCCAGCCGGTGACGATCGTGCGGGAGGTCGCCAGAAGAAGGCGTCCTCCCGCACTGTTCTGGCAGGTCACCGACAAGACCAGCGGCCGGGGGTGGCGCATACACCCCGGTGAGCACGACAACACCGCAGACCCCTACGGTGTCGCCGACCTGTGGTTCCTGCGCCACCACCCGGCCGAGCTCTACGACGGCAACCCCGGCTCCGACAACCGGGCGATGCTGAACCGCTTCGTCAACGGCGAGAGCGTCAGCGCCACCAACGTCGTCGTCTGGTACGCCGGGCACTTTCGGCACGACCAGAACGAACCCGACCTCCATCAGGGGCACGTCGTCGGTCCCGATCTGGTCCCGATCCTTTGAGCCCTTCCCTCAGCGCACGTAGACGTTGGGCCTGGGCGGGGCCGACATGCCCGAGCCGATGAAGAAGCTCGGATGCGGCGGCTGGTTGTAGGCGGTGTTCTGCCAGGCGATCGCGGTCCGGTACTGGGTGTCGTGCATCAGGGTGTGGATCCGCCGGTCGGTGACGGCGGTGGTGGTGTAGATCCGCAGCGCGGTGTTGTCGGAGGTGGCCCAGATGACCTCCTCGCGCCAGTCGCCCAGCAGGTCACCCGAGAGTGCCGGGGTGGCCTTGGTGCCGTTGTTGGCGTGCACCCCGCCGGCGGTCAGCAGGCGGGTCTCACCGCTCGTGCCGTACTTGTCGATCCTGGTGGCGTCCAGCAGCTCCCGTACCGGGTCGGCGTCCCACCAGACCAGAAAGTTCGTCGAGGAGGGTTTGCGGCCCACGATCTGGCCGGAGGTGTTGAAGATGCCCTCCCCGCCGGAGGCCGACCACGACTCGGCCCCGGCGCTGCCGGACCAGATGTCGGCCGACACGCCCCGGCCGTTGTCGCCGGCCGAGCCGGTCTGCCACAGGATCTGCCCGGTGCGGGCGTCGGCCATCCACGAGCTGGGCTTGGAGGCATCCTCGTCGACCTTGAACACCTCCAGGCCGCTCCTTGCCGGGTTGAGATCGCCGACGTGCAACGCGTCCCCGTGGCCGAGGCCGGTGTTCCACAGGACCGTGCCGTTGTCGTTGAGGGTCATCGCCCCGTAGACGATCTCATCCTTGCCGTCGGCGTCGACGTCGGCGACCGAGAGCTGGTGGTTGCCCTGCCCGGTGTAGGCCGATCCCGCGCTGTTGGAGTCGAACTTCCAGCGCTGGGTCAGCGAGCCGTTACGGAAGTCCCAGGCCACCACGACGGTACGGGTGTAGTAGCCGCGGGCCATGATCAGGCTCGGCCGGGTGCCATCCAGGTAGGCGGTCCCGGCCAGGAACCGGTCGACCCGGTTGCCGTAGGAGTCACCCCAGGCCGAGACCGTGCCGCGGGGCGGGTCGTAGTTGACCGTGGACAGCGCCGCGCCGTTCTGCCCGTTGAACATGGTCAGGTACTCGGGGCCGGACAGGATGTATCCGGAGGAGTTGCGGTAGTCGGCGGAGGAGCTGCCGATCACGGTGCCGGTGCCGTCCACCGTGCCGTCGGCGGTCTTCATCGCGACCTCGGCCCGGCCGTCACCGTCGTAGTCGTAGACCTGGAACTGTGTGTAGTGCGCGCCCGCGCGGATGTTGCGCCCGAGGTTGATGCGCCACATCCGTCCGCCTCCCAGCCGGTAGGCGTCGATGTAGACGTTGCCGGTGTAGCCGGACTGGGAGTTGTCCTTGGCGTTGGTGGGCTCCCACTTGAGGATCACCTCGTGGCGGCCGTCGCCGTCGAGGTCGCCCACGCTGGCGTCGTTGGCGGCGTAGGTGTAGGCGACGCCGTCGGGTGTGGTCCCGCCGGAGGGGGGCTGGATCGCCACGTCGAGGTAGTCGCCGCCGGAAAAGCGCAGGGAGGATTCGGAGGCGGCCTGCTCGGTGCCGCCGGCCACCGCTCGCACGGTGTAGGAGGCGTCGGCCGCGGCGCCGGAGTCGAAGTAGTTGGTGGAGGCGGTGATGGGCGAGGCGTTCACCTTGGTCGAGCCTCGGTAGAGGTTGAAGGCCACGTCCGCCGGGTCGGTGCCCAGCAGGCGCCAGGCGACGAAGTTGCCGCTGCCGGAGCGGGCGCTGATCAGCCCGCGGTCGAGGTCCTCGACCTGCCGGGCGCCGGCGGACGGAGTGGGGGTCACCGTGGGGGTCACCGTGGGAGTGGGAGTCGGGGTGACCGTCGAGGTCGGGCCGGTCGAGCCGGTGCAGGCGACGCCGTTGAGCGTGAACACCGCCGGCGCCGGGTTGGCGGAGTTGTTCCAGGAGGCGTTGAAACCAAAGGAGACGGTGGCGCCGGTGGCGATCGCGGCGTTGTAGCCGGCGTCGGTGGCGCTCACCTGGGTGCCGCTCTGGGTGACGGTGGAGTTCCAGGCCTGGGTCACCTGCTGCCCGGCGGTGAAACTCCAGTTCAGGGTCCAGCCGTTGACCGGGTCGCCGAGGTTGGTGAGCGCCACGTTGCCGGTGAAGCCTCCCGACCACTGGGTGGACACCGAGTAGTCGACGCGGCAGCCGGCCGCCGCGGCCTGGGCGACCAGGACCGGAGCCAGGCTCGCGGCGAGCGCGAGCGCGGCCGCCGAGCAGATCACGCGCAGGCGGCGCGGGGGTGGTGATGATCGGGACATGCTCTCCCCTTGTGGTTGAGCGGATACGGGTTCGGAAAGCGCTTTCAGAACCTTCATCACATACCGAAAATCCCCTCCCGGAGCCATCGGGGATGCCGTGGCCTCGGTGCTCAAAGAGGTCCCGGCGCCCGGCGCATCCCTTTCCACCTGCGGCTACCAGGCGCCGGCGAGACGCGGTCCGGCGCCCCTGTGCCCGGTGGCGACTGAAACTTTCACCTGCGCCCGCCCGTGGAGCCCGATACGCCTGCGGGAATTCACGACGCGTGCTCATAGGCTCTGTGCGGGGCGAGCGCACGGGCCGTACAGCCGTCCGAAACGCACACCACGCGCGGCTTACCTCGCTGTCGGACACTGCGACTAGCGTGTGGCCTTTGGCGGACCCGCTACCGAACTGCGGGCCAGTGCTCCGGCCTTCAGGCCGGGGGTGAAGGCCCGCGCGGGAGTGCCGGCTAAGGCGCGAGCGTGCCCTGACCTTCGGTGTTTTGCTGCTGCTCCCACCATGCGTAGGGCACCAGGACGGCGAAGGGCCGGCCGTTGCGTTCGACGATGGTGTGTTCGCCAAGGTAATGGGCGGCGTTGGCGCGGTCGCCGATGTGTTCACGGATCGCGCGGATTCCCATACGCTCAGTCATAGATCGAACAGTACAATGATTACCGTGCAGCTTCGTTACAACTACCGGGTGTACCCGGACGCCGCCCAGCGCCAGGCGCTGGCGCGGGCGTTCGGGTGCGCCCGCGTGGTGTTCAACGACGGGCTGCGCGTCCGCCAGGAGGCCCACGAGAACGGTTTGCCGTACATCGGCGACGCCGACCTGTCCAAGCGGGTCATCACCCAGGCCAAGCAGACCCCGGAGCGGGCATGGCTGGGCGGGGTCTCGGCGGTGCTGCTCCAGCAGGCGCTCGCGGACCTGAACACCGCCTACCGCAACTTCTTCGCCTCCCTGTCCGGCAAGCGCAAGGGCCGCAAGGTCGCCGTGCCCCGGTTTCGGTCCCGCAAGGACAACCGCCAGACGATCCGGTTCACCAAGAACGCCCGCTTCACGATTACGACGGGTGGGAAACTACGGCTGCCGAAGATCGGGGATGTACTGGTCCGCTGGTCACGCTCCCTGCCCGCCGACCCGTCCTCGGTCACGGTGATCAAGGACAGTGCGGGCCGGTATTTCGCCTCGTTCGTGGTCGAGACCACCACCGAGGCGCTGCCCGACTCGCCGAACGAGGTGGGCATCGATCTGGGGCTGACCCACTTCGCGGTCACCTCCGACGGCAAGAAGATCGACAACCCGCGTATCCTGCGGCGCGCGGCCAAGAAGCTCCGCAAGGCACAGAAGGCGCTGAGCCGCAGACAGAAGGGTTCAGCCAACCGGGTCAAGGCCAAACTGAAGGTCACTAAGGCGCACGCCAGGGTGACCGACACCCGCCGCGACTGGGCACACAAGCTCTCCACCACGCTGATCCGCGACAACCAAGCGATCTATGTGGAGGACCTCGCCGTGTCCGGACTGGCCCGCACCCGCCTGGCCAAGAGCGTGCACGACGCCGGGTGGTCACAGTTCGTCGCGATGTTGGAGTACAAAGCCGCCCGATATGGGCGAACGTTCGTCAAGATCGACCGCTGGTTTCCCAGCTCGAAACTGTGCTCGGCGTGCGGAACCGTCGCCGACTCCATGCCGCTGAAGGTCCGGTCATGGGTGTGCGCCTGCGGCGCCGTCCACGACCGTGATGTCAACGCGGCCATCAACATCCTGACCGAAGGACAAAGAATCGTCGCCGCTGGACGGAAACCTCCCCGCTGAAAAGCGGGGAGGAGGCGGAGACGTTAAACGCCCGTGGAGGCCAGGTAAGACCACCGCTCGCGGTGGCACAGGCCGATGAAGCAGGAAGCCTCAGAGGTGCCGCGTGACGCGGCACGGGCTGAATCTCCGGCCTTCGGGCCGGAGAGCGCGTCAATTGACCGGGAGGTCCTGGCATGGCCAGTAAGTTCACCGACCTTGCGATCGACTGTGCCGATCCCAACGGTCTCGCCCGGTTCTGGTGCTCGGTCCTTGGCTACGAGGTGCAAGACGAAGACGATGGAATTGTCACAATCGGCTCCCCTGTGGTGCCTGAAGGCGAGAACCGCCTTGGCCCAGTGCCACCGACGTTGACATTCGCGCGCGTGCCCGAGGGCAAGACCGTCAAGAACAGGCTCCACCTCGACGTCAACCCAACCGACAGGGAGCAAGACGAAGAGGTCCGTCGCCTGCTCGACCTGGGTGCTCGACACGCCGACGTCGGCCAAGGCGATGAGAGCTGGGTCGTACTTGCCGACCCGGAGGGGAACGAGTTCTGCGTCCTTGCGGGCCGCCGCCCCTGATCGGAGGCCGCGCGCCGCGCCATGCACTGTACGGTCGAAGCAAACGATCTTGCGGATGCGGTGATCGACTGTGCCGGGGGCGGGGAGGACGCCGAAGGCTGGGTGCCTGTGTCACAACTCGTGATCCGTGACGTCACGCATGTCTCAGCCGACTTGACAGGCATCGAACCCGGTGTACAGAGGGTGCCTGATGATCTCGCGGCGTGACCCCGCTTGACCTTGACACAGTGACAAGGTCTTCACTGTGGCCAAGGAGGTGGTCCCGATGACCATGCAGAAACAGGACACGGATACGATCCGAGCTTTCCAGGGGCTGGAGGACAGCCGCTCGTCAGTGCGGCTGCGGGCAGCGCTAGCGGCCGGCACGACCCCTGACCCGCGGTTCATCGACAGGCTCATCGAACGATGCGCGATCGAACCCGACTTCTACGTGCGCGACATGCTTACCTGGGCACTCACCCGCCACCCGGCATCGATGACGGTCCCAGAGCTTCTCAACGAAGTCCGCTCGGAGCGTGCGCAGGCACGAAGTCAGGCGTTGCACACGCTGTCCAAGATCGGGGATCGGCAGGCGTGGCCGGCGATCACACGGGCGCTTCTGTCCGACGCCGACGATGAGGTGGCGCGGAGCGCTTGGCGGGCAGCGGTCGTGCTCGTGCCCGAAGGCGAAGAGCCCGAGTTGGCCGCAGTGTTGTCGACACAGCTCGGCCGCGGCGAACGTGAGACGCAGCTGAGCCTCAGCCGGGCGCTGATCGCGCTCGGTGAGGTGATTGTGCCAACTCTGCGCGCTGCGATGACGGATCTCGACCCGCGCGTGCGCGCGCACGCGATCGCCACGGAACGGCTGTTGCGCGACCCGGATGCCGGATTCGAGTTCGCGATCGAGGAGGCCAAGCGCGTGGTAGCCCTCGGCAGTACCAGCAAGGAGGGGTGATGGGCCGTGTTGATCGGTGATGTGGCACGACGGTCCGGGGTCAGCGCCCGCATGCTCAGGCATTACGACTCGCTCGGCCTGGTGCGGCCAACGGGTCGTAGCGGCGCAGGCTATCGGGAGTACTCCAGCGAGGACGTTCGGCGGATCTTTCATATCGAGAGCCTGCGGTCCTTGGGGTTGTCGCTGCGTGAAGTCGGGCGCGCGCTCGATGATCCCGGCTTCACGCCCTCAGAGCTCGTCGACGACCTCATCCGCCAGACGCGAGAACGCATCGCGGCTGAGACGGAGTTGCTCACGCGCCTGCGCCGGATCGACGCCGTAGAACCCGCCGGCTGGGAGGACGTCCTCCAGATCGTCGCACTCCTGCAGGCGCTGGGATCAAAGAGCGCCGGGAAGCGCCAGCGCGCGGCCTTGTCCTCGGTCGACGAGGCGCCGATGCCCGTGGAAGCGCTGGTCGAGGCAGCGCTGAGCGAGACGGACCCGAACGTCGCCGGAGCCCTTCGATGGGCTTTGGCGCGGTCGGGCGATGACGGCTTGGCGCTGCTGGCGGAGGGCCTCGGCTCACCGGTGGCCGAGGTGCGCAGACGTGCCGTCCAGTCCATCGTCGAGATTCCGAACGGTGAGGCGACCGCACTGCTGCAGGACGCCCTCGCGAACCCCGACATCGTGGTCCGCAGGTATGCGGCTCTGGCGCTCGGGGCACGTGGAGCGGCCGAGGCGATCCCGACGCTCATCGAGGTCGTCGTCGAGGGGACGAATGACGTCGATGCAGCCGATGCACTGAGCGCGCTGGCGAGTCGTCCCGAGTTGACGGATCAGATCGCCACCAGGCTCGTTGATCGCCTCACCCACGGCACCGTTGAACCGTCTGCACGTCGACGGCTGACACAGGCGCTCGCGGATATCCCGGGAATCACAGCGTCACGTGCCCTCGCGGATCTGACACATGACAAAGACCGTGCCGTTGCGCTTACCGCGACCTACATTCTCGGGATACGCGACGCACGATAACGGATCTTTCCTGGGGCGCTGTGTGCGTGGGCCGACGTGCACGGCCCGGAACGCCATCGGCCCCCTCTGAACGACAATCAGCTCAGAGCGTTGCGGCCACCACTGACAGTCGAGACCGCCGAATTCGGACGGCCAGCCGGAAGCCGACAGCCACTCCCCCGGGGCGAGCGGAGGCCGCGGCCCACCCGGCGGACGCGACCGGAAGGCTTGCGTGACCGGTACCGGCCATCCAGACGGGGTGCCGGCCGAAGACTCTATCGGCCGGCGCATCATGTACCGTCGCCTCTGACCTCTCACATCCGGTACGCCCCCTTCGTGCCCTGTTTCCGGCGAGGCCGATGCTCTCCCTCGACGCCGTCCAGTGGGTGGTGCTGTCGGCCGCCCTGTTCCTTGTGGGCTTCTCCAAGACCGGCGTCTCCGGAGCGGGGACGGTGGCGATCGCCCTGTTCGCGCTCGTGCTGCCGACCAGGCAGTCCACGGGCATGCTGCTGCCGCTACTGCTCGTCGGCGACGTGGCCGCGGTGTTCTCCTACCGCCGCCATGCCGACTGGCCCAGGCTGATCAGGCTCTTTCCGTGGGTCGCCCTGGGCGTGGTCGCCGGCGCGTTCGTGCTGCGCTGGGTCGACGACGCGCAGATGAGACGGCTGATCGGCGTGATCCTGGTGGTGATCGTCGTCGTGCACCTGTGGAACCGGCGCCGGGCGCAGGAGGACTCCCTCGCCCACCATCGCCCCGTGGCGGCCCTGGCGGGCGTCCTGGCCGGCTTCGCCACCATGACGGCCAACGCCGCGGGGCCCATCATGGCCGTCTATCTCCTGGCGGCGGGCCTGCCGATGCTGGGTTTCCTGGGGACCAGCGCGTGGTTCTTCCTGACGATCAACGCCTTCAAGGTGCCGTTCAGCGTCGCGCTCGGTCTGATCACCCCGGCCACCCTCCTGTTCGCCGCACTGGGCACCCCCGCGGTGCTGGCCGGGGCCGCGGCCGGGCGTGCCGTGATCGGCCGGATCGACCGGACGCTCTTCGAACGCATCACGCTGGGGCTCACCCTGCTCGCCGCGGTGCGCCTGCTGCTCTGACGCCCCGGATGACGCTTGGATCAGTGCCCGCTGGGAAGCGGCCGGTGCCGATGGCCTGCCGCACTACACCCACCAGAGCGCCATCACCAACCCGCAGCTGGGCGACCAGGCCTGGTGTTTGACCGTTTCGACCAATGCTGTCATCACGTGGACCACGGAGCACCACTCGCCGGCGGCAGGAGGACCGTCTGGGCGTTCACATGGGTGGGGCGGTCCGTCGTGACCCGTCATAGCAGGGTTCCTCCTGAGGCGTCCAGCCAGTGCCCGGTCACCCAGCGGCTGTCGTCGGAGGCCAGGAAGGCCACCGCGTCGGCGACGTCCCCGGGGGTGCCCACGCGGCCCAGGGGCGACAGCGACGACAGCCAGGCCAGCGCGTCCCCGACGAGCCTGCCCTGGTGCATGTCGGTGTCGATGACGCCGGGCGCCACGGTGTTGACGGTGATCGCGCGCGGTCCGAGCTGTTTGGCCAGCGTCGAGGTGAGCACGTCGAGCGCGCCCTTGGACATGGCGTAGCTGATGGACTGGGGCATGGCCGAGCCGCGGGTCAGCATCGTGGAGATGTTGATGATCCGGCCGCCGTCGTGCAGCCGCGGCAGCGCGAGCTTGGTGACGAAGAACGGGGCGGTGGTGTTGACGGCGAAGATCCGCTCGAACTGCTGCCTGGTCACGTGCTCGATGCCGGGCTCGTCGTTGAGGATGCCCGCGTTGTTGACCAGGATGTCCACTCCGTCGGCGCGCGCGTCGAAGGCGGCCCAGAGGTGTTCGGCGTCGCCGGGCGTGCCCAGTTCGGCCTGCAAGGTGAAGGCCTGCCCGCCTGCCGCCTCGATCGCGGCGACCGTTTCCTTGGCGGCTTGCTCGTTGCCGCCGTAATGGACGGCGACGCGGGCGCCGTCGCGGGCCAGGCGCAGGGCGATGGCCCGGCCGATTCCCCTGCTCGCGCCGGTGACGAGGGCGGTCTTGCCGTGGAGAGTGTTCATGGCGCCTCCTGCTTTGTCAGATGGAGATGAGGTGAACGGGGGTCACCCGCCGGTGATGTGCGACGAGGTCGAACCAGCCGCCGAACGTTCCGCCGGACGGGTGTTCTGCGGGGTCTTGGGCGAGGCCGATCAGCCGGGTTCTGGCCGGGGCCTGCAGCCAGGCGCGTACCGGTTCAGGGCCGGACGTGCGCAGGTCGAGCAGGAACGCGTCCAGTCCGGCGGCGTTCAACGGCGTCTCGGCGAAGTCCGCCGGCGGGCTGGGTACCGATTGGGGCAGCGCGCCGCAGGTGAAGGTCGGGCCGATGGACAGGTAGCCGGGCCCGAAGCGCGCACGCAGGTGGCCACCCAGATGGCCGGGAGAGTTGATCGTGCGTCGAAGCGCCCACAGCCACGATGGTGGCCCCGGCGGCCATGTCCCGTAGCGGCCCCAGATCGTCGAGGGGGGCCTGGGGATCCAGCGTGGCCAGTGGGCGAGTTGATCCACTGAGCTACGGTCTCGTTCGCTGCAAGCTGGAGGGGCTCTTCGGGCACGACGGTTTCTCCGCTGGTCACAAGGGATATGCGGCGTCCTTCGGACGCCCCGGCAGAACCAGGCTCGTTGTTGAACCAAGGTTTAAGTCAAGCCAGGCTGGCCGTATGCCGGATTCCGAGGCGATCGTCACGGAGCCGACCAGATGACGCGCACGGCCTGCACGAGCGAGTGCTCTGGCGGATGACCTACGAAACCGCCGCGCGCGAAGGAGATCCTCACCCTGAACGTGGAAGACCTGGACACCGAGTGCCGCGCACGCGGGGGAATCCTCGGTGCGCCTCCTCCCCCTACGAGGCTCACGCACCACATGCCGGGTCGGTTCTGGGCTCCGGTGCGGCATGGGTGGCGCGCGGGATGGGGCAGGGCTATCGGCCAGAACCGGGCGGGGGCGCCGACCGGTCGGGCGTGATGCGGAAGACCGGGTACTGCGCGGCGATCTGCTCGAACTCCTCCAGCGGTGCCTGCGGGTGCACCGGGATGTGGGTGCGGCCTCCCGGCGAGCGGGCCAGGTAGCGGCGCAGGATGGGTGCACGGGCTCCGGGATCGACTTCGTCCAGGCGCACCGCCTCGCTGCGGCCGTGCCGCAGCACCGCCCGCCCTTCGGCCGCGCGGACGTTGTGCACCCAGTTGGTGTTCTGGCCGAGCATCGCCACCAGGTAGCGCTCGCCCTGGTGGTCCGCGACGACCAGCGGGAAG
This sequence comes from Streptosporangium sp. NPDC001681, assembly GCF_040298085.1. Lineage (NCBI taxonomy): Bacteria > Bacillati > Actinomycetota > Actinomycetes > Streptosporangiales > Streptosporangiaceae > Streptosporangium > Streptosporangium sp. NPDC001681. The sequence goes on from NZ_JBEOZN010000111.1 coordinate 28,715, forward strand.
GATATGACGCGGCCGGTACGCCGGCCCGGCACCTGCAGGGTCACCATCCGGTCCGGCTGCAGCATCCCGGCCGCGAACACGGTGGCCCAGACCCGGTTGATCGCCCGCGCCAGGCGGTTGGGCCGACCGCCGCGATACAGCCAGTGGTCCAAGCGGTGCAGGCGTGTGGGTGCGGCTCTCTCGTCGTGGCTCATGTCTGGTGCCCCTTTGTGGATCTGGTCTTGCCGGGATGACCGCGATGTGTGTCTCCCAGCGGAAACGGCCGCCTAATCAGCTACCGACCTGCCCTGTACATCGTTCATGAACGCTGTACATGTACGTTGATTAGGAGATCCTGTGCCGCGTATAGTTGTCAAGTGGCTCCCGAGAAACTGACCCGCCAGGCCGTCATTGAGCAGGCGTTGAAGCTCGCCGACACCGACGGGCTTCAGGCGGTGACCATCCGCCGGCTCGCCGCCGAGCTCGGCGTCACGCCGACGGCGCTGTACTGGCATGTCAAGAACAAGGACGAGCTGCTCTCCGCGCTCGCCGACCACCTGCTCGCGGCGCTCGTCGCCGACGTGGACCCGAACCGCCCCTGGAGCCGGCGCCTGCGCGTGATGATCACTGCGCTGGTGGAGCAGACTCGCGCGCACCCATACCTGTCCACCCTGCTGCCGATGATCGACAAGAGTGCGGCCGAGGAATACCGCCGGGCCACTGACACCGCGATCGGGCTGCTCACCGAGGCCGGGTTCACGCTCCAGGAAGCCGACCAGGTGGCCACCTACCTGCTCCTGGGGGCCGCGGCGATGGTGTCCTGCCAGCCCGGCGGCGTGGGAGGCAACGAGGAGGAGGCCACCGAGCTCAGGCGGCAACATCGCCTCGACCTGGAACGCCTGCCTCCCGGTCGTTACCCCCACCTGGCCGCCTTCGCCGCCACCCTCTCCACTCCCCCTGACCTTGACGCCTACTACTCCTTCGGCATCGACCTCCTGCTGTCCGCGGTGAAGGCCATGGCCCCGAACGGATGAGGGGTTTTCCGGCCTTCGCCACCCTCCAGGCCGCCCGGTGACCGCACCCGCTCACGAGATCGGCCACATCGGCCTCGCCCCGGTACCCGGCCTGAGGGTCTGTCGGGAGTTCGGATCTTCAGCTCGATGGAGGCGAGCTCCTGCGCGGCCGTGACCGGGCGGCGCAAGGCGGGCAGCGGCGTCGCCGTGCCGAGCGTGACGCGCTCGGTCGCCGACGCGAGGGCGGCGAGCATGGCCGGCGACAGGTCCGGCACCTACCGGCACCACGCGGCGCGCGCGACGGCGGGGATGCCGCCGTGCGTGGCGGAACAGGTGACCAGACCGATCAGGAATCGAGAAGCGCGGGTCATGGAGCCGCAACTAGCCTGACCGCCATGGACATCACCATTCACGCGAGCCTCCTCTCGCACTACGGCCCGGATGCCTCCCCGGCCTTTGGGGCCGGGCCACGCCCGCGACGTGTCCATGATCGAGATCGGCGCGCTGCCGCGGGGGCGGGGTGACCGGTTCGTCGCGCCCCCGGCCGACACGCTGATCAGGTGGACAGCGGACCGTTGCCGCGACCGCGCCGACGAAGGAGAACCAGACATACTGCTCAAAGCTAGTCAGATCAAGCCAGGCGACGCCGATGGGGACCGTGAAGGCGACCCCGCTTAACAGATGGAGACATGATGAGTATGGCCACGAGGACGGACACGCAGTCGCCTGCGCCGCACACTGCCGACAGCCATGATCTGATCCGCGTGCAGGGCGCGCGCGGGAACAACCTCAAGGACGTCAGCATCGAGATCCCGAAGCGCCGGCTGACGGTGTTCACCGGCGTCTCCGGCTCGGGCAAGAGCTCGCTGGTGTTCGGCACGATCGCCGCGGAGTCGCAGCGGCTGATCAACGAGACCTATAGCGCCTTCGTGCAGGGCTTCATGCCGACGCTGGCACGGCCCGAGGTCGACGTTCTCGAAGGACTGACGACCGCGATCATCGTCGACCAGGAGCGGATGGGGGCCAACCCCCGCTCCACGGTCGGCACCGTCACCGACGCCAACGCGATGCTGCGCATCCTGTTCAGCCGGCTCGGCCGGCCGCACATCGGCTCGCCCCAGGCCTTCTCCTTCAACGTCGCCTCCATCAGTGGAGCGGGTGCGGTCTCGTTCGAGCGCGGCGGGAAGAGTGTGAAGGAGCGGCGCGACTTCAGCATCACCGGCGGCATGTGCCCGCGCTGCGAGGGCATGGGCCGGGTCACCGACATCGACCTGTCCCAGCTCTATGACGACTCCAAGTCGCTCAACGAGGGTGCGCTCACGATCCCCGGCTACAGCATGGACGGCTGGTACGGCCGGATCTTCAGCGGCTGCGGCTTCTTCGACCCCGACAAGCCGATCCGCGAGTACACCAAGACCGAGCTCCACGACCTGGTCTACAAGGAGCCGACCAAGATCAAGGTCGACGGCATCAACCTGACGTACGAGGGCCTGGTCCCGAAGATCCAGAAGTCGATGCTGTCCAAGGACAAGGAGGCGCTGCAGTCGCACGTCCGGGCCTTTGTGGAGCGGGCGGTGACGTTCACCTCCTGTCCCGAGTGCGGCGGCACCCGGCTCAGCGAGGCGGCCCGGTCCTCCAAGATCAAGGGGATCAGCATCGCCGACGTCTGCTCGATGCAGATCAGCGACCTGGCCGACTGGGTGCGCGGTCTGGACGAGCCGTCGTTGGCGCCGCTGCTCATCGCGCTGCAGCAGTCCCTCGACTCCTTCGTGGAGATCGGGCTGGGCTACCTGTCGCTCGAGCGGCCGTCGAGCACACTGTCGGGCGGCGAGGCACAGCGCGTCAAGATGATCCGCCACCTCGGCTCCGCGCTCACCGACACCACCTATGTCTTCGACGAGCCCACCATCGGCCTGCACCCCCATGACATCCAGCGGATGAACGACCTGCTGCTGCGGCTGCGGGACAAGGGCAACACGGTGCTCGTCGTGGAGCACAAGCCGGAGACGATCGTGATCGCCGACCACGTCGTCGACCTCGGCCCCGGCGCCGGTACGGCGGGCGGCACCGTCTGCTTCGAGGGCACCGTCGAGGGGCTGCGGGCCAGCGGCACCCTCACCGGCCGCCATTTCGACGACCGGGCCGTCGTCAAGGAGAAGGTGCGCAAGCCCACCGGCAAGCTGGAGATCCGCGGCGCGACGGCGAACAACCTGCGCGACGTCGACGTCGACATCCCGCTCGGGGTGCTCGCCGTCGTCACCGGCGTCGCCGGCTCCGGCAAGAGCTCGCTCGTGCACGGGTCGATCCCCGGCCGCGCGGGGGTGGTCTCGATCGACCAGGGCGTGATCCGCGGCTCGCGACGGAGCAACCCGGCGACCTACACCGGACTGCTCGACCCGATCCGCAAGGCGTTCGCGAAGGCCAACGGCGTGAAGCCGGCGCTGTTCAGCGCCAACTCCGAGGGCGCCTGCCCCACCTGCAAGGGTGCCGGCGTCATCTACACCGACCTGGCGATGATGGCCGGTGTCGCCACCACCTGCGAGGAGTGCGAGGGCAAGCGGTTCCAGGCATCGGTGCTGGACCACCACCTCGGCGGTCGCGACATCAGCGAGGTCCTCGCGATGTCGGTGACCGAGGCCGAGGACTTCTTCGGCGCCGGCGAGGCGCGCACGCCGGCCGCGCACGCCATCCTCGGCCGGCTCGCCGACGTCGGGCTCGGCTACCTCAGCCTCGGCCAGCCGCTCACCACGCTGTCCGGCGGCGAGCGGCAGCGGCTCAAGCTGGCCACCCACATGGCCGAGAAGGGCGGCGTCTACGTCCTCGACGAGCCGACCACGGGCCTGCACCTCGCCGACGTCGAGCAGCTGCTCGGCCTGCTCGACCGGCTCGTCGACTCCGGCAAGTCGGTCATCGTCGTCGAGCACCACCAGGCGGTCATGGCGCACGCCGACTGGATCATCGACCTCGGCCCCGGCGCCGGCCACGACGGCGGCCGGATCGTCTTCGAGGGCACCCCCGCCGACCTCGTCGCCGCCCGATCCACCCTCACCGGCGAGCACCTCGCGGCCTACGTGGGCACCTGACCGAGGCCCTCGCGGACACCGTGAGACGACTTCTCTCATCTGTTTCGACTCGTCCCGACCGGTAAAGGGGCCTGTTCAACCTTCACAGTCGTATGTGGCACGATCTCACAGGTGACCAGCAGACCCGCCGCGGCGCAGCGCCTGAGCGACCTCGCGCGACTGCGCCGCGTCCGCGACCGGATCGACCGGGAGTACGCGCAGCCGCTGAACGTCGAGGCGC
>NZ_JBEOZN010000112.1:0-32924 GCF_040298085.1 Streptosporangium sp. NPDC001681
CACAGGCGGTTCTTCTGTTTACCCCCAATCCCCCCCCGCGTCGCCCTGGGGGCGGTGGCCCGCCCCCCAGGCCCCCCCCCCCCCCCCCGGGGGGGGGGGCCCCCCCCCCCCCCCCCGCCACAGGTGTGGTGTTTCGGGTGTTCGGAGATCAGCTCGCGCTGCAGGAGACCGTCGGCCAGGTCGAGTTGCCGTTGCGCTGGATCGTCGCGCCCCAGTTGTTGCCGTTGCCGTTAGGCCTGGCGGTCAGCACCTGGGCGCTGGGGTAGCTCGCGCTGATGTTCCAGGTAGCGATGATCTTCGCTGGGGACGGGACGTTCATCGTCACGGTCCAGTTGCTCGAACCGCTGACCGAGACGTTGAGGTTGTACCGGTCACTCCACTGCTGCCCTGCGGACAGCGACGCGGTGCAGCCACCGCCACCGCCGCCGCCACCGGAAGAGCCGTCCACCGTTACATTGGAGTTTCCGCTGCTTTGATATCCCTCTGTTGCGAGGATCATGTAATCATGGCTGCCCAGATTCATTCCGTAACGGGCCCATGCGTCGAAGTGGTTGCCGCTGGTTATGGTTCCGCCCGTTTTCTTTGACTGCCGGACGCTCCAGTACTGATTGAAGGTTCTGGTGCCTTCGATGGAGGGGGCGTTGATTCGCGTCGTCTGGTAGATGTCGTACGTGCCGCCATCGCTGGTGACCGTGCCCTTGTAGGTTCCGGTGGGCCGGTAAGTGCCCCAGTTGTCGACGATGTAATACTCCACGAGTGGGTTTCTCGTCCACCCGTAGAGAGTCAGATATGCATTGCCGGACGGATTGAAGCTGCCTGAGTAGTTCACGGTCCTGCGTCCGCCGGTGCTCCAGCCCTTACCGGCAACAAAATTCCCGGTATTGCTCCATGAGGTGCTGTAATTGCCGCCGGATCCCAGTTCCATGGAGACCGACCCGGGACTGTCGGTCCAGAACGAATAGAAGTAGCCGTTGTTGGTGCCGGTCTGATTGGAGGTGATGGCCGCGTGGGCGGGGCCGGGCAGCATCGCCACGGCCACGGCCAGCGCTACGGCGCAGGCACGGCCGACGAGCAGCCTGATGCGGCCGCGTCTGCGGCTCTTCGGGCGGGCGGGGGCGTCGTTCATGCGCGTGCTTCCTCCTCGTGAAGGCCGGCCGGGAGGCCGGGCAGCGTGATACGACCCGGCGGGGCTGTCGGTGACCAGGGGGACGGCCACCGCGCGTCGGCGTCGTACACGTGGGGGTTGGCCGGTCGTCGTGCGGTCGACGACCGGAGGAGCAGGTCGCGGCGGGTGACTCGGATCGACAGCGGTTGAGGTCCAACGGCGGCGAAAGTATCGGTGTGATGGCGAAAGTGTCGGTCCGACCCCGCGAGTTGTCAACGACTCCCGAAAGCCTACGAAAGCCTGATCTTGGTCAAGGATTTCTTGAGCAGGCATTACGCCTGTTCAATAGCCCTACTCTGCCCGGCCCAACTCAGGATTGGTTGATGAAACTTTCGGATAGCTTCCGAATCATTCGGCACGCAGCGCAGTGGAGTAGGGCATGATCGCGGCTGGCCTGTCGGCGATCTCGGCGGCCGGGAACACACACGTGCCGCATCCGGCCAACCCGGCCCCCGCGCGTTCTTCCTCAGTCGGGAAGGACCGAGAGGCCGGACCGGGCGACGATGGCCTGGAGCGCGGCGACGTGGCCGGTGTAGGCCGCGCGTCCTTCGCGGGTGAGGCTGAACCACGTCCTCGGGCGCTTGCCGACGTATCCCTTGCGGATCTTCACATAGCCGGCCGCCTCCAGGGCACTCGCGTGTTTGGACAGCACCGAGTCACTGACGCCCAGGTTGTCGCGTACGAAGGCGAACTCGGCCTCCTCGGCGGCGGCCAGCAGGGAGACGATCTGCAGCCGGGTCGGCGCGTGGATCGCCGGGTCGAGTCGCGACGTCATCGCTTCGGCGTCTCCGCCCGCCGAGCGATCCGCGCGGACATCCACCGGGCCAGGAGGGGCGCGGTGACCGCCACGACCACGGTCATGATCACGCCCATGACGGTACGCGGATAGGCGACGCCGAGTTCCTTGAGCCACAACGCCAGCGCGAAGCCCGCGAGACCGGTGGTGATCAGCCAGGCGGTGAAGCCGGCCCATGCCCATGGATCCGTCATGGAGGAGTGCGGGCGCAGGTTCGCGTTCCTGACGTCGATCACGAACTTGAGGACGGCGACGGCGAGGCCGGCTGACAGGGCCGTCACCGCGATCCAGAGCCACCAGGCGGGGGTGATCTCGGTGATGAACTGCATTCCGGTGATGAAGATCCAGACCGTCACCGGATACCAGGCGGGGAACATCGGTGGTGCGGCGCGCAGGACCCTGTGCTGCGTCTCGCGAACCTGAGCCAGCGACCGCGCGGCTTCTTCAGGGGTGATCTCCATGGGCTGCTCCCTCCCTCTTTCCTACTTGGAAAGTACTTTCTAGTTTCCATATCGTCAAGTACTTTCCAGGATGCCGTATGGAGTGGCCGAGCAGCACCCTGCTCCGGATCCCGAACCTGGCGCGGCCTTCGGCCAGCCCGTCGAGCACCGCTTCCAGCGGCATCTCGGACGAAGGAAGTCGACGACCTCGGTCGGCACCCCCACCAGCGGATCGGCCAGGAACCTGCCGATACACCTCGCTGTGGTGAGCTGAATACCGAACCCGAGGCGGTTGTGATCACCTCGCGGCTTCGCCCGCGCCATCAACGTGTGGTCGTCGTCGTCCAGGTAGAAGAACAGTTCAAGATCTGCCTGCGACACCGAAGCGCGGTAGCGACCGTAGGCAGCCGCTTCTTGACCGCTGGGAAACTCCACCGGCATGGTCCGCACCGCAGGACCCCACCGCCACGATACGACCGGTAAGCGATCAGGCCGTTACACAGCGTTCATAGACTCGTCCCGATGGCCGGCGCTGGTAAGTGTTGGTAAGAATCGCGCCACACGCCCCAAATCAAACGGCGTGGCAGCTGGTCACACGCATTCCAGCGTCGGGCCTATAGACCGAGGCGCGGCCGCGTCACCGGGCGTGAGAGACGCGGCCGCGGGCGAAGGTCAGCGGACCTTGCCGAAGAACTCGCGGATGTCGGCGGCGACGTGATCGGGCTGCTCCATGGCGACAAAGTGGTGGCCGCCCGGATTGCCTTCCGGCCAGTGAAGGATGGTGTTGTGCCGTTCGGCGAGCCGGCGGATTCCGGGCGGCCCGCTGTACACGCCGGTCGGCGCCGCCGTCTGACCCTCCGGCCAGCCGAAGCCCGTGCTGTCGTAGTAGGGCCAGGAGGAGGTTCCCAACGTCCCGGTGAGCCAGTAGAGGCTCACGTTGGTGAGGATCAGGTCGCGATCGATCACCTGCTCCGGCGGTTTCGCGGCGGTGGTGAACTCCTTGAACTTCTGCATCATCCAGGCCAGCGCGGCGACCGGAGAGTCGTGCCACCCGTAGGCGAAGGTCTGGGGCGCCGCGCGCAGCAGCCCATGATGGTCCACGCCGCTCATCCAGTCCTGCTTCTGGAGCTGCGCGTAGGCCGCGCGCTCGTCGTCGGTCATCTCGGGAACGTCGTCTTCGGTGGGGAAGCCGAGCCCGCTGATGACATAGACGCCGATCACGTGATCCGGGGCGACCTTGGCGACTTCCGGGGCGACGTACGCGCCGAAGTCCCCGCCCTGGGTGCCGTAGCGGTCGTATCCGAGGCGGCGCATCAGCTCCGCCCAGATCCGCGCCACGCGCGTGGCGTTCCAGCCGGTCTCGCGCGGCGGCGCGGAGAACCCGAAACCGGGCACCGACGGCACGACGACGTGGAACGCCTGAGACGGGTCGCCGCCGTGCGCGCGGGGATCGGTGAGGGGGCCGATGAGGTCGATGAACTCCACGAACGAGTTCGGCCAGCCGTGGGTGAGGATGAGCGGCAGGGCGCCGGGCTCGGGGGAACGCACGTGCAGGAAGTGGATGCCCTGGCCGTCGATCTCGGTCGTGAACTGCGGAAATTCGTTCAGTCGTGCCTCGTGCCGGCGCCAGTCGTACTCGCCGCGCCAGTATTCGGTCAGGTCCTTGAGGTAGCCGGCGGGGACGCCCCGGCTCCACTCCTCGCCGGGAAGTTGCCGGGGCCATCGGGTGCGGGCCAGCCGGTCGCGCAGCTCGTCCAGATCTGCCTGAGGGATATCGATGTGGAAGGGGCGGACCTCGGTGCTCATGACTCTCCTCAGTGGGTGCGCGATACCCCGCCACGTCGTCCCCAGGCGGGCCCGGGTGGTACGTCGCGGTGACGTGATCGAGAGTAGGAACCATCTAGGTCACTTCCTGACCTAGATGGCCGGGCATGATGGACCCCATGAGCGACACCCCCGCACGACTGCTCAAACTGCTGTCCCTGCTGCAGACCCCGCGTGAATGGCCTGGCAGCGAGCTGGCCGAGCGCTTAGGAGTCAGCCCCCGGACGATCCGCCGGGATGTCGATCGCCTGCGCGAGCTGGGTTATCCGGTACGGGCGGCGATGGGGGCGGTGGGCGGCTACCGGCTCGCCGCCGGTAAGGCCATGCCTCCGTTGCTGCTGGACGACGAGGAGGCGGTGGCCATCGCGGTCGGCCTGCGCATGGCGGCCGGGACTCCGGTGGACGGCATGGAGGAGGCGTCCGTGCGGGCCCTGGCCAAGCTGGAGCAGGTGCTGCCGTCCCGGCTGCGGCACCGGGTCGCCGCGCTGGCCGCAGCCCTGGTCTCGATGCTGACCGGGAACGGGCCGAGTGTCGATCCGCAGAACCTGACGGTGCTCGCCGGCGCAGTCGCCCACCGCGAACGCCTGCGGTTCGCCTATCAGACGGGTGACGGGAGCGAGACCAGACGCCTGGTCGAGCCGTACCGCCTGGTGGCGGCCGCACGCCGCTGGTACCTGCTGGCCTACGACAACGATCGCGACGACTGGCGGACCTTCCGCGTCGACCGAATCAGTGATCCGCGGCCGACCGGCGTGCGGGTCCCGCCCCGCGAGCCGCCTGAGCAGGACGCGGCAGCCTTCATCACCGACAAGCTGTACTCGTCGGCACCCACCTACGAGGTGCTGGCGACCCTGCGTCTTCCGGCCGACCAGGTGGTGCAACGGCTCGGCACCGCCCCGGGCGACGTCCAGCCGATCGACGAGCACAGCTGCCGCCTGCACGGGCGCGCCGACACCCTGGAGTGGCTGGCCTCCCGGCTGCTCATGCTCGGCTGCGAGTTCCAGGTGCACGAGCCGCCGGAGCTGCTGGCCTACCTGCGTGCGGCGGGCGCTCGCGCCGTCCGCGCCGCCGGGGTCCCCTTTGACCTGACCAGACCGGCTTAACGTACGAAACGGTTCCGTTGCAGGTCCGCCCCCGAGTCGCGGCCCCGCAAGAGCGAATCCGCCCGCTGGCCGCGAACCCGTATGTCAGGCCGGTGGTCGAGGCCCGCGACGTCGAGGCTCTCGGCCTCGACGTCGCGCACTACCTGCTGGACCTGGACGATCCACGCTGCACCGACCCCGAACCCTTCGCCCGCTGGTACGCGAGAGAGTCCGGCACCGTGCCCGGCGACTCCCCGTTCGCCGCCGACCAGGTCCGCTCGAACCCCTGGGTCGCGTCGTTTCAGAGGTGCCGTAGACGGCGGCGGTTCAGTCGGTGCCGAGTTCCATCGCGGCGCGGTCGAGCATCTCGTCGTCGCCGGAGACCTCGCCACGTGAGGCGATGGCCTCGGCGCCGCCCTGCGGCATCGCGCCGATCAGTCCGGTCGAGGCCGCCTGGGCGGCGCCGACGAGCGCGGCCTGGGTGGTGCCGACCATGCCGAGGCTGGCGTACTGCTCAAGCCTGGCGCGCGAGTCGGCGATGTCGAGGTTGCGCATGGTGAGCTGGCCGATCCGGTCCACCGGGCCGAACGCCGAGTCCTCGGTGCGCTCCATCGACAGCTTGTCCGGGTGGTAGCTGAAGGACGGGCCTGAGGTGTCCAGAATCGAGTAGTCCTCACCGCGCCGCAGTCGCAGCGTCACCTCACCGATGACCGCCGTGCCGACCCAGCGCTGCAGCGACTCTCGCAGCATCAGCGCCTGCGGGTCGAGCCAGCGGCCCTCGTACATCAACCGGCCGAGCCGCCGTCCCTCGGTGTGGTAGCTCGCCAGGGTGTCCTCGTTGTGGATCGCGTTGACCAGCCGTTCGTACGCCGCGTGCAGCAACGCCATCCCGGGCGCCTCGTAGATGCCCCGGCTCTTGGCCTCGATCACCCGGTTCTCGATCTGGTCCGACATGCCCAGGCCGTGCCGTCCGCCGATCGTGTTCGCCTCCATCACCAGGTCGACCGGGGTGGCGAACTCCTTGCCGTTGATCGTCACGGGGCGGCCCTGGTCGAAGCCGATGGTCACGTCCTCGGCGAGGATCTCGACCGTGGGATCCCAGAACCGCACGCCCATGATCGGATCCACGGTCTCGATGCCGTTGTCAAGGTGTTCCAGGGTCTTGGCCTCGTGGGTGGCGCCCCAGATGTTGGCGTCGGTCGAGTAGGCCTTCTCGGCGCTGTCGCGGTAGGGCAGGTCGTGGGCGAGCAGCCACTCCGACATCTCCTTGCGGCCGCCGAGCTCGGACACGAAGTCCGCGTCGAGCCAGGGCTTGTAGATGCGCAGGTGGGGGTTGGCGAGCAGGCCGTACCGGTAGAACCGCTCGATGTCGTTGCCCTTGAACGTCGAGCCGTCGCCCCAGATCTGCACGTCGTCCTCGATCATCGCCCGGACCAGCAGGGTCCCGGTGACGGCACGACCGAGCGGCGTGGTGTTGAAGTAGGCGCGCCCGCCCGAGCGGATGTGGAACGCACCGCAGGTGAGCGCGGCCAGGCCCTCCTCGACCAGCGCCGCACGGCAGTCGACCAGGCGCGCGATCTCGGCGCCGTACGTCACCGCGCGGCCGGGCACCGAGGCGATGTCGGGCTCGTCGTACTGGCCGATGTCGGCGGTGTAGGTGCACGGAACGGCACCCTTGTCGCGCATCCACGCGACGGCGACCGAGGTGTCGAGGCCGCCGGAGAAGGCGATGCCGACGCGCTCGCCGGCGGGCAGGGAGGTGAGAACCTTGGACATAAACAAAAGTATGCACTGCGCTGCATGGTCATGCAAACTCTCGGTCTGCGACTCGCGATCTCACCCGCGGCGGCCGTGGCCACCTGCGCTGTTCACCGAACACCACCCACCCGTGGGAGTACGGACTCCCCGCCCGGCCCGAGCCGGTCAGCGGTCACCCCACCAGGCGCCTCAGAGCTTGCCGAGGCCTCGGGCGAGGATGGTGGCGGTGTCCGCGATCACCTGGTTGTCGAGGACCGCGTCCGCGGCCCTGCCGTTGGTGTAGATCGACATGATGATGGGCGCGGCCGACTTGCCGGGCCAGACGATCGCGATGTCGTTCGCGGCCGCGTACTGCGAGGTCGTGCCGGTCTTGTCGCCGACCTTCCAGGTCTTGGGCAGGCCCGCGCGGATGCGGGCGTCGCCGGTCTGGTTCGCGATCAGCCAGGTGTTCAGCCGCGCCCGGTCCTTGGCGTTGAGGGCCTTTCCTACCGTGACCGCGCGCAGGTCACGGCCCATGGCCGCGGGCGTCGTGGTGTCGCGCCTCTCCTTGGGGTTCCAGTCGTTGAGCTCGGTCTCCCACCGGTCCAGCCGGGAGATCGGGTCCTTCAGCGTCCGGAAGTAGCCGGTCAGGCCGGCCGGGCCGCCGAGCTGCTTGAGCAGCATGTTGCCCGCGGTGTTGTCGCTCCGGGTGATGGCCGCCTCGCACAGCTGCGCGACGGTCAGCCCGTCCTTGACATGATCCTTGGTGATCGGGGAGTTCTCCTTCACCTCGGCATCCGTCCAGCGCACGACCTTGTCCATCAGGCCGGGCTCTGAGGTGCGGGCCTTGTGCAGCACGGCCGCGGCGGCGATCGCCTTGAAGGTGGAGAGCATCGGGAAACTCTCGCCCGCACGATAGGTGACCGTCTTACCGGTGGCGGTGTCGATGGCGTACGCGCCGATGCGGCCCTTGAAGGACGCCTCCAGCGTGCGCAGTTCCTTCCTGGCCTGGTCCTCTCCCGATACCACCTGGGTAACCGGCGAGGCGGCGGACGCGTGGCCTGCCGCGGTGACGCCCATCAGCGGGACGAGCGTGAGTGATGCCAGCACCGAGAGTGCGGCGTGTCGCAGACGCATGGTGATGCCTTCCGGTTGCGGGTTGGATGCGACAGGCAGTCTCACGCCGCCGGTTGATGCGGTCAAAGACGAAAGTGGCGAGTTCTATGCTGAAACGGCATACGATCATCTCGTGGACGTCCTCGGAGCCTGGCGAGCGTTCGTCAATGTGAGCGAGCGAGGGAGCTTCACGGAGGGGGCGGCGGCCACCCGGGTGCCGCAGTCGGTCGCGAGCCGCCGGATCGCCGCCCTGGAGAAGCACCTCGGGGAGCAGTTGTTCGACCGGTCGTCGCGCGGGGCGGTACTCACCCAGTTCGGCCGGGACATGCTTCCGTCGGCGAAGCGTCTCGTCCGCCTGGCCGACGACATGGAGTACGAGGCGGAGCAGGCCAAGCTCAGTCCGCTCCGGCTCGCCGTTCCCGGCATCGTGCCCGTTCGCGACCTGGCACGCCTTGACGCGGAGGCCCGCCAAAAGGGCGTCTACCTGCACTTTCATACTGCCCCACCGGCCGAACGGGCGGAACTCGTCCGCTCTCGCGAGGTCCGCGCCGCCCTCATCGCCGTACCGCCCGGCGACGCGACCTGGTCGGTACGGCTCGGACTCGCCGGCGCCGCGGATCTCCCCGTGCAGACGATCTACATCGAGACGCTCCGCGCCGGCCGCGCCGCGCGGTCGTCACCGAGGCGCCGGATCTGGATCCAGCCCGAGGACGACGTCCCGCACATCCGCGACCCGATGTTCCGGATCCGGGACGCCGTCGGTCTCCAGCCCGCGCAGGTCGGCGTCTCGGCGACGCTCACCTCCGCCGTGGCGGAGGTCCTCGGTTCGGCGGATCTCCTGCTCTGCCCGGTCGGGCAGGCCCAGGAACTGGGGCTACACTGGCGCCCCGTCGGCGAGATCCAACTCGTCCGCGGCTTCGAGGTGTCGGCCGCCGTCGGGAACGACGCGGAGCGCATCCGGACCCGGCTCTGGCACCCGATCGCCCGCTGCCTCGGCGCGTACGACCAGGCATGACCAAGACGGAGGGGCACCATCAAGGTCGAGCAGCTGATGCGACAGCTCCGGCGAGAGCTCGACGACGCCGGACTGAACGGATCGTTCCTGGTCCGGGATCTGCACACCGGTGACGAGATCGGTATCGAGCCGGACCTGGAGTTCCCGATCGCCTCACTCGTCAAGGTCCCGCTCGCCATCGCGACGCTCGAACGCATCCGGAAGGGGGAACTCAACGGCTCCACCCAGATCCTGGTGCGGCCGACCGGGATCACCGTGCCGGGACCGACCGGGCTGGGCAGGTTCCGGCACCCGACCCGGGTCGCCATCGACGACCTGCTCTACCTCAGCATCGCGGTGAGCGACAGCACGGCGGCGGACGCGCTCTTCGCCCTCACCCCGCCCGCCGAGGTCTCGGCGATGCTGCACGGGCTGGGGCTGCACGGCATCGCGATCCGCCACACCGTCCAGGAGCTCATCGAGACTCCGGCGGAACGTCTCGATCCCGGCGAGGTCCACCTCGCCCACTTCCTCGCCATCGAGGCGGGAACGGCCGGGCGGGGGCACCGGGTCCCGCAACTGGACGTGACCCGCGCGAACTCGGGATCCGCGCGGGCCTTCGTCGAACTCCTGCAGGCACTGTGGACCCCGGCTTCGATCAACCCTGGCGTGGCCGAGCGGGTACGGGACCTGATGGCCGACAACCTCCTGCGCCAGAGGCTGACCCCCGATTTCAGCTCCGACGCCTCCAGATGGTCCTCCAAGACCGGAACGCTGCTCAACCTCCGGCACGAGGTCGGCGTCGTCGAGCACACCGACGGCCAGGCCTTCGCCGTCGCCGTACTCACCGAATCCCGCGTACCGGCCATCAGCCAGCCAGGAGCCGAGGCACTCATGGCACAGGTCGCACGAACCCTCCGCGACCGGCTACGACATGACAGGCTGTAGTACGACCCTGCCGACGGGAGCCGCCCAGGTGTCGCATGCCGGGCCAGCTCGAGCGCATGATTAGAGATCTTCGCAAATAAACCGGCAGGGCTTGTGTCAAATTTAATGAATCTTCCTTCGGTACAGCCGATCGCCACATCCGGGTTGCGGTCGGTCAGCTGAGCAGTGCCGAGAGCCTCGTGTCCGGGGCCAGCACGGCACGGGTGAGCAGCGCGGCCACCCGGGCCAGGCGGTCCTCGGCCTCCTTCCGGTCCCAGAGTTCGACGGCGTACTCCAGGTCGAGCACCACCCGCTCCCCCGCCATCCCGGCGTACATCTCCAGCTCGTAGCGGTTGGCCCTGGTGTGCACGTAGTCGAAGCCGACCTCGCAGCCGGCCAGTTCCGGCACCGCGGGGCCGTCGCCCGCCCAGTCGGAGGTCACCTGGAACAGTGGCATCCTGCGCGGGTCGGGGTGGATCTTCAGTGCCCGTACCACCTCGTTGAACGGGGTGCTCTGGTGCGCGTACGCCTCCAGGACGGTCCGGCGCACCCGCCCGGCCAGCTCGGTGAAGTTGGGGTCGCCACCGCAGTCGAGGCGGAGCGCCACCATGTTGACGAAGCAGCCGACCACGCCCTCCAGGCCGGGCAGCGGGCGGTTGTCGGCGGTGGTGCCGATCACCACGTCGTCCTGGCCGCTCCACTGGGCCAGCATCGCGGCGAAGGCGGCGGTCACCAGCATGTAGGGCGTGGCCCTGCTCCGCCTGGCCAGCGCGAGCAGCCGGCGCGAGTCCGCGGGCGGCAGATGATGGGCGATCATCTCGGTGTCGCGGCTCTCCCGCCGCCCGTCGCGCGTCCTGGGCAGGACCAGCTCGGGGGCCTCGCGCAGCCGTTCCCGCCAGAACCGCTCCGAGGCGGCGGCCTCGGGTCCGCCGAGCCAGGCCTGCTCCCAGGCCACGTAGTCGGAGAAGCGCAGGTGCGGTGTGGCGGGCGCGGTGTCGCGGTCGGAGTACAGCCGGCCGAGCTCGCCCACCAGCAGTCCCATCGAGACGCCGTCGGTGACCAGGTGGTGCTGGATGAGCGCGAGGACGTGGTCGCCGTCGCCTAGACGGTAGAGAGTGGCCCGCATCAGGGGGGCGGCGGACAGGTCGAAGCCGCGCTCGGCGTCACGGGCGGTACGGCGGGCCGCCTCCGCCGCCCGCCCGGCCTCGGGCAGGCCGGTGAGGTCCTCGACGGGCAGCTCGACGCGCACCCCGGCGTCGAAGCGCAGCACCGGCACGTCGCCCACCAGCGCCACCCGGGCGCGCAGGTTCTCGTGCCGGGCCACGAGCGCGTCGAGAGCGCCGCGCAGCGCGTCCACATCGAGCGGGCCGCGCACCCGGTAGGTGACGGCGGCGATGAAGTCCCGGGCGTCGCCGCCCGCGAGCTGCTCGTTGATCCAGATCTGCAGCTGCGCGGTGGAAAGCGCGCAGCCGCCTGGCTCCGCGCCGTCCGATACGACCTGCCCGGCGGGCTCGGCGCGGTCCGTGTCGTCAGGCGTCTGCTCCGGCTCCGGTTCCCCGGCCTGTCCCGCGGTGGGGTCCGTGCGACCGGCACCGCCGGTCGTCTGCCCCATCATGGGCTGCCCCGCGCGGTTGGCGCGGCTCGCGTCGGCGAGCGTGTGTTCCAGTGCGGGGTACCTGGCCGCCAGGTAGTCGGCCAGGTCGGCGGGGGTACAGTGCTCGAAGAGGGCCATCAGCGGGACGCGTACGGCGAGCACCGAGGCGATCTCGCGTACCAGCCGGGCCGCCAGCATCGAGTGGCCGCCCAGGGCGAAGAAGTCGTCGTCCGGCTCCACCTCGTCGAGGTTCATGACGCGCGCCCAGATGACGCAGAGTGCGGCCTCCAGGGCGGGCAGCCCGGCCCGCTCGCCGATCTCGGCCGCCTCGGGCAGCAGGGCGGTCCTGATGCGGCCGTCCTCGCCGCGCGGGATGTGGTCGACCGCCACGATGGCGGCGGGCACCATGTACTGCGGCAGCCGCTCGACCAGAACGGTCCGCAGATCGCCGGGCGACTGCTCCGCGACGGCGTAGGCGACCAGCTCCCGTCCCGCGCCGCCCTCGACCGCGATGACCGCGGCGTCGCGTACGGCAGGGTGGGCGCGCAGGACCTCCTCGACGTCCTCCAGTTGCACCTGGAAGGAGCCGAAGCTGACCAGCCGGTCCTCGCGTCCGCGTTCGACCACCCGCCCGTCGGGCCTGCGGGCGGCCAGGCGGCCGGTGTGCCCGTGCTCGCCGGAACGGCGGACCAACTGGCCGACGGCCCCGGCGGGCAGCACATTGCCGTCGGGATCGAGCACGCTCACGTCGCCCTGGGTGAGGGTGGCCCACTCCTCCGGAGAGATCATCGGGATGTCCGAGAGGAGCTGGGCGGGGTCGGCGGCGACCGCCCGCAACACCCGCTCGTAGTGGCGCATCAGGCGGGCGATCGTGGCCTCGTCGAAGAGGGCGTCGTCGTACTCGACGAAGAAGTCGACCCGGTCACCCCGCCGTACCGCCTCTACCGCGACGTCGAAGCGGGACCGGCCGCGCGTCACCTCGACCTCGGCGGCGGGCACGCCGCCGATGGAGCACTCCGCCGCGCCGGCGTCCCACATGGTGAAGACGACCTGCACCAGGGGGGTGTGCCCGGCGTCGCGCTCGGGCTGCAGGAACTCCACGAGCTTCTCGAACGGCACGTACTGGTGGTCGAAGGCGTCGAAGGCGGCCTCGCTGACCGCGTCGGCCAGCTCGGTGAAGGGGACCTCGCCCGCCGGGCGCAGCCGTACCGGCACGATGTTGGCGAAGAAGCCGAGCGCGCCGTCGAACTCGCGTCCGGGACGGCCGGGTGCGCCGGTGCCCAGCACCATGTCGCCGCGTCCGGTGTAGCGGTAGAGGGTGGCGGCGAAGGCGGCCAGCAGCACTGTGAAGAGGGTGCCGCCGACCCGCTCGGCGACCTCGCCGAGCGGGTCGGTCAGGTCACCGGCGAGCGGGAAGCGCTCGCGCCTGCCCGCGCTGTCCCGCCGGCGCGGCCGGGGCCGGTCGGCGGGCAGCTCCAGCACCGTGGGCGCGCCGTCGAGCGCCCGCCGCCAGTGCTCGACGTCGGCGGCCAGGCGGCCGCCGGCGAACTGCTCGCGCTGCCAGCGGGCGAAGTCGCCGTACTGGGCGGGCCGCTCGTCCAGCGGCCCACCCGATGACTCCCCCTGCGACCTGGCCGGGGTCTCGCCCGCCGGCTCGATCGAGGTCCCACCGTGCGGCTCGCTTCGGTAGGCCGCGTCCAGCTCGTCGAGCAGCAGGTTCATCGAGAAGCCGTCGCTGATGATGTGGTGCACCCCGAGCACGAGCGCCTGCCGCTCCGAGCCGAGCGTGACGAGCGAGGCGCGCAGCAGCGGCCCCGAGGCCAGATCGTAGGGGGCCTCGGCGACCTCGCGGGCGTACTCCATGAGCGCCTGCTC
Source organism: Streptosporangium sp. NPDC001681 (assembly GCF_040298085.1). Lineage (NCBI taxonomy): Bacteria > Bacillati > Actinomycetota > Actinomycetes > Streptosporangiales > Streptosporangiaceae > Streptosporangium > Streptosporangium sp. NPDC001681. The sequence goes on from NZ_JBEOZN010000112.1 coordinate 13,551, forward strand.
GCCGCCGACGGACGCCTCGCGCAGTACGGGGCCCCGCGCCCAGATCGCCTGCACCGGTTCGGTTCCCTGGTAGACGAAGGTGGTGCGCAGCACGTCGTGCCGGGCCACCACCCGCTCCAATGCCCGGCCGAGCCTGGCCGCGTCCAGCGTGCCGTCCAGGACGAGTACCTTCAGTTCGTTGTACGAGCCGTTGCCGGGATCGTCCTGCTCGACGAACCAGAGCTGCTCCTGCAGGTAGGAGAGCGGGGCGGTGCGGACGGGCAGTCCGGTCACGACGCTGTCTCCGTCCTCCTGGCGATCACCCACAGGAAGCGCGACTCCCCGAGCGGTGTCCGCTGTGCCACGACCTCCTCGCGCTCGGGCACCAGGCCCGCCGCGCGCAGTAGTTGAAGGTTCTCCTCGGTGGGGAAGCCGGAGAAGAACATGGTCGAGCCGAACCACTCCTCGATCGCGCCGGGGATGTCCTCGGTCATCAGGGTGGCGAGCAGCAGACCGCCCGGCTTCAGCCAGCGGGCGATGTCGCCCAGCAGGCCGGGCAGTTCCTCACGCGGCAGGTGGGTGAGGGTGTAGATGGACACGACGGCGTCGAAGGCGGCGTCGGGGAACCGCGCCTGGGCCATGTCGGCCTGCACGAGCGTCGCGCCGGGCAGTGTCCTCTCGGCGAGCTTGAGTTGCTCGGCGGAGATGTCGACAGCGGTGAGGGCGTGCGCCTCGGCCAGGCGGCGCGAGGACTCGTGCCCGCCGCCGACGCCCAGCTCCAGCACCGAGCCGCCGGCGGGCAGCATCGCGAGCAGGTGGCCGGTCCACTGCATACGGGGGCCGTCGGAGAACTCCGACTGGAAGGCGGCGTAGCGGTCGGCGATGTCGTCCCAGCCCTCGCGGACGATGTCCTTGAGATCGGAGCGGACCTCTGAGTCGACGGCGTCGGCGACCCCGGCGATGGTGGGCCGGTCGAAGAAGTCGGCGACCGGCACCTCGATGCCGAAGATCGTGCGGACCCGGCCGAGGAGCTGGATGACCTGGATGCTGGTGCCGCCCAGCTCGAAGAAGTGGTCGTGCGGGCCGAGGGAGTCGACGCCGAGCAGCGGTTTCACGATCTCCTCGGCCACCCTGCGCCTGGTCGGCGTCCACTCGGCGCCATCGTCGCTGCCATCGTCGCTGCCGGCGCCGCTGCCGGCGTCGGTGCCGGCGCGTTCCTGTCGGGCCGCGGCCAGGGCGTCGCGGTCGACCTTGCCTGCCGGGGTGAGCGGGATCTCCGGGACGTGGACGAACTCGTTGGGGACCAGCGGGGCCGTCAGCCACCGGGCGGCGGTCTCGCGCAGCTCGGTCACGCCGGGCGGCTCCCCCGTCGTGGAGACGACGTAGGCGATCAGGCGGGCGTCGCCGTCGCCCCGCGCCTCCGCCTCGACCACGGCGTGCGCGACCGCCGGGTGCCTGCGGAGGGTCTGCTCGATCTCCTCCGGCTCGACGCGGACACCGCGTACCTTGACCTGGCGGTCGGCTCGCCCGGCGAAGACCAGCTCGCCGTCGGCGGTCCAGCGCACCAGGTCGCCGGTGCGGTAGAGCCGCTCGCCCGGCGTGGTGGCGAACGGGTCGGGGACGAAGGAGAGCGCGCTCGTGCCGGGACGGTCCAGGTAGCCGCGGCCGAGGCCGGGACCGCCGACGTACAGCTCGCCGACCGTGCCGATCGGGACCGGGCACATCGACGTGTCCAGGGCGTAGGCCCGGTGGTTGGGCATGGCGCGCCCGATGGGCGGTGAGGTGTCCCAGCTTCCCCGGCACTCCTGGGTGATCACGCCGACCGTGGTCTCGGTGGGCCCGTAGCTGTTGACGAACCTGCGCCCGGCCGCCCAGCGGGTGGTGAACTCACCCGAGTAGCTCTCGCCGCCGACCGCGAGCACCCGCAGGTCGGGGAAGTCGCCGGGCTCCAGCAGTCTCAGCATGCCGGGGGTGCCCATGTAGACGGAGATGCGCCGCTCGCGCAGCAGGTCGCGGAAACGCTCGGCGGAGGTACGGGTCTCGGCGGCGGCGACATGCAGGGTGGCCCCCGACAGCAGCGCCCCGAAGGCGTCGAAGGTGGAGACGTCGAAGGCGATCGAGGAGAACTGCACGAGGCGGTCCTGCGGGGAGAGCCCGTACAGGTGCTGGGCGCCCCGGACGAACGCGGTGACCGCGCGGTGCTCGATAAGGACGCCCTTGGGCGTCCCGGTGCTGCCGGAGGTGTACATGACGTAGGCGAGGTTGGCCGGGTGCAGCGGCACCCCGGGATCGTCCTCCTCCCTTCCCGGGTGGTCGTCGACGTTCACCACGAACCACGGGCCCGGCGGCACCTCGGCCTCGGTGGTGGAGTCGGCCAGCACCACGGCGGTGCCGGCGTCGCGCAGGATCGCCTCGACCCGTTCGGGCGGGTTGCCCTCGTCGATCGGGACGTAGGCGCCCCCGGCGGCCAGCGTGCCGAACATGGACACCACCATGCCGGCCGAACGGCGCTGGTAGATGGCGCAGCGGTCCTCAGTGCGCAGGCCGAGGCCGAGCAGGTGCCCGGCCAGCCGGTTGGCGGCGCGGCGCACCTCGTCGTAGCCGAGGGTCGTGCCCTCCTCGTCCGTCAGCGCCGTGGCGGCGGGCGACCTGGCGACCTGGGCGGCGAACCGTTCGACGACGGTCGCCGGCTCGTCGGCCAGCTCGGTGCGGTTCCACTCCTCGACGACCAGGCGCGCGTCGTGCTCCTGGATCGTGTCCATCGGCTCCTCCTTCGGGGACCGTTCCTTCCGGGACTATTCGTCGGTGCGCCCGCGGGTCAGGACCGCTCACCGTCCATCCACCGGCGCAGGCTCAGCGGGCGCATGTCCGTCCAGACCTCCTCGATGTGGGCCAGGCACTCCTCGCGGGTGCCGCTGTGGCCGACACTCCGCCAGCCCTCGGGAATGTCACGGTCGGTCCACCAGATGGAGTACTGCTCCTCGTGATTGCGCACCACCGTGTACTCGACGTCCTCCGACATTCTGGATCTCCTTCGCTTCATTCATCATTCGATAGGGCCTGCCAGCAGAACAATGCCATGGCCAGACAGAAGCGATTTAACGCATTTTTCGGGAAATGTTAGGGTTTTGAAGGGGAGCGTATGTGCGGAATAGTCGGCGTATCCGTTATCGAAGGAACAGCCGGGCAACCGGCCTTCGACGGGCTCGTCACCCTGCAGCACCGCGGCCAGGAGTCCTGGGGCATCGCGGTGGCCTGCCCCGGCGGCGTGCAGGTCCGGCGGGCGCTCGGTTTCGCCTCGCGCTCGGCCTGTGGTGACTCGTCCCACGATGACCCGGCCCGTGACGGCCTCGCGGCCTGGCGAGCCGGGAGAGTGGCGGTCGCCCACACCCGGTACTCCACCACCGGCGCCACGGTGCCGGAGAACTCCCAGCCCTTCGTGCACGAGGCACGGCGCATCGCGCTGGCGCACAACGGGGACCTCGTCAACGCCGCCGAGCTGCGCACCCGGCTCGGCCGCGAGGGGTACGGGTTCCGCTCGACCAGCGACTCCGAGATCATCCTCGCCCTGCTCGCCGACGCGGGCGAGACACCCGGCACGGCACTCGCCTCGGCTCCCGGCCCAAAGGACCGGCACCCCGCGGCCCCCGGCCCGATCGTGGCCGGGGTCGCGCGGGCCACGCGGGTGCTGCGGGGCGCGTACTCGGTGGTGTGCGCCGTCGGCGAGTACCTCGTGGCCTTCCGGGACCCGCACGGCCTGCGCCCCCTGGTGGCGGGGTTCACCGAGGGCAGGGCGGTCGTCGCCTCGGAGACCTGCACCCTCGACGCGCTCGGCTGCACCGAGCAGCGGGAGGTGGAACCGGGTGAGGTGCTGGTGCTGCGCGACGGCCGCCCGATCGGGGCGCACCGCGTGGCGGAGCCCGCCCCGCGCAGCTTCTGCGTCTTCGAGCACCTCTATCTGACCAGGCAGGACTCCAGGATCGGCGGCACCAGAACCGGCGCGACGCGGGTGGCGTTCGGCGAGCGGCTGGCCCTGGAGTCCCCGGTGGACGCCGACCTGGTCGTGGCCGTCCCGGCCTCCGGCGTGCCGGCGGCCCGCGGGTACGCGCGGGCCGCGGGACTGCCGCTGGCCGGGGCGCTGGTCCGTGACGAGCGGGTGGGCAGGACGTTCATCGAGCCCGACCTGCGACGGCGTGAGCGCAGGCTGCGGCGCAAGTTCTCCGTCGGCTCGCCGGTGGACGGGGCCAGGGTCGTGGTGGTCGACGACTCGATGGTGCGCGGGTCCACCATGCGGCGCATCGTCGCGCTGCTGCGCGAGTCGGGGGCGAGCGAGGTGCACGTGCGGATCGCCGCGCCGCCGTTGATCTCGCCCTGCCACTACGGGGTGGACATCGTCGACACCGGTGAGCTGGTGGCGACCGGGCGCGAGATCGAGGAGGTGTGCCGGATCATCGGCGCGACGAGCCTGGCGCATCTGTCGGTGGCGGGCATGCGGCACACGCTCGGGAGCGCGGCGGGCGAGGGCCTCTGCGAGGGGTGCATCACCGGCGACTACCCCACCCGGGTGAACCCGGCGCGCGACAAGTCGAGGCTCGTACCCGCGCGGACCCCGCGGCGCACGGCGGCCGCCCACCTCCGTTGACGGTGCTCAGGGCCGCGCCTAGCCTCCGCCAGATGAGACCTCACACACGATCGAACGGCTACGACGACGGTGGTTGCGACGCCCGCTACACCCGGACCACCTGCCTGTGGGGGCGCAGGCCGGACAGGATCTCCGACACCCTGGCGGACGCGCTCTCGTTGCCCCCGGCACCCGAGGAGATCGCTCCGCCCTCCGCTCCACCTGGCGCGGGCGCGCCCACGGTGCTCGACGTGGGATGTGGCGAGGGGCGCAACGCGGTGCGACTCGCCCAGCGGGGCGCGCGGGTGCTGGCGATGGACGTGTCGGCCGCCGCGCTGGAGAACGGCGCGCGGGCCTGGGGCAGTACCGGCGATGGGGCCGGCGGTGGGGCCGGCGGGATCGAGTGGCGCCGGGGCGACGCGCGCACCACCCGGCTCGCGCCCGGCTCGTTCGACGGGGTGCTGGCGTGCAGCGTCCTGCACTGGCTGCGGGACGAGAGGCAGGTGGCCGACGTCATCGCCAGGCTCCAGGCCGCGACCTCCCCGGGAGGGGTCAACGCCCTGCTGATGTTCAACGGCGGCCACGCCTACCGGCCTCCCGCCGGCGAGATGCGCCTGCCGGTCCTGCTGCCCCACGACTGGTACCTCGCCAGGTACGACGGATGGACCCTGCTGAGCGCCACCGACACCGACTCCACCCACACCCACACCGGCCACGAGGAGCCGCACACCCACGCGGTGACCAGGCTGGTGGCGCGCCGGGAGGTGGACGCGTGAGCTCACTGGAAGATGGACTCACGGGCCCGCCGCACCCGCTCGAATGGCCGGTCTACGACGACGGCGCGGCGGCCAGGGTCGCCGAACTGGTGACGCGGGGGCGCACGTTCGACTACGACTACGGGCCCGAGCTGGCCGAGCTGGAGCGGTCGTTCGCCGAGCGGCACGGCCGCGCCCACGCCCTGGCGCTCACCTCGGGTACCGCGGGCCTGCTGGCCGCCTACTTCGCGCTGGGCATCGGCCCCGGTGACGAGGTGATCGTCCCGGACCTCACATTCTTCAGCACCGCCTCGCCGCTGTTCCTGCTGGGCGCGGTGCCGGTGCTCTGCGACGCGGGCGACGCCACCGGGAACGTGCTCCCCTCGGCCGTGGAGGCACTGGTCACGCCGCGTACCGTCGCGATCGTCGTCACCCATCTGTGGGGCCACAGCTGCGACATGGACGCCCTGCGGGCGGTGGCCTCCCGGCGCGGGCTCGCCCTGGTCGAGGACTGCTCGCACGCCCACGGCTCCACCTTCCGCTCCCGGCCGGTGGGCTCCCTGGGCGATATCGCGATCTTCAGTGTGGGCGGCAGGAAGCTGGTCTCCGGGGGCATGGGCGGCATGCTGCTGACCGACTCCGAGGACGTCTTCGCCCGCGCCTGCCTGCTGACCAACTTCCGGCACCGCACCGACCTGACCATCGACGCCGTCCGCTACCGGCCGTTCCTGCTGACCGGTCTCGGCGGCAACTTCCGCATCTCCACGCCCGGCGCGGTACTGGCCCAGAGCCACCTCGACCGGCTGGACGAGCTGGTGGAGCGCCGGGTGGCCAACGTGTCGGCCCTGTCTTCGGGGCTCGGCGAGCTGCCGGGGGTGCGCCCCTCCCCCATCGCCGAGGGCGTCACGATGGGCGCGTGGTACGACGGGGTCGTCGAGGTGACGCCGGAGTGCCCGTTCAGCAGGGACGGCCTGGTGGCGGCCGGCCAGGAGCGCGGTCTGAAGGTGCGTGCCCCGGCCACCCGGCCGCTGCACGTCTTCCCCCTCTTCCAGGGCACCGCGCCTGACTGGTCACCCCAGGTCGCCGCCGCGGTGCGGGCCGCGGCCACGGTGAACGACCGCCCGTTTCCGCGTTCCGCGGAATTGTTCGCCCGCTGGATGAAATTGCCGGTGAATTTCCTCTGGGAACAGAACTCGCCGCTGGTCGGTGCGTATCTGGAGGCGTTCGACGAGGCATTCTCGATGGCCCGTACCGCGTAACGTCGTCCCTGTTTCCAGCGTCGATTCCGGAGTAATCCAAATGAGCCGACAGACGTTTCCCGTTATCCATGCCGTCGCCCCCGCCAGCCTGGAGAGCTGGTTCGGCCATTTCGTCGACCTCGCCCCCGGGGACCGGGCCGTCTTCACCGGGGAGGACGCCGGCGTGGACGTGACCCCGCTGCTGGAGGCGATCGGCCGGGCCCCGCGGGCGACGGTGATCTTCCATTCCAGCCACGCGACGCTCGGCCGCGACCAGTTGCTCGCGTTCCGGCTCCGCGAGCTCGGCCACCGGACCGAGTGCCAGTCACGGCTCTGCGCCTCGCTGGGCAGCGACAAGATCCTGATGAAGGAGTTCTTCGACCGCTACCGCCTGGTCTCCCCACCGTGGGCGCGGGCCGGTGAGCCGCTGCCCGAGGCCGGCCCCGACACCCCCGTGGTGATCAAGGACCGGCACGGGACGCAGAGTGTCGGCACCCGGCTGGCCCGCGCGGGCGAGTGCCGTCTGGCCCCCAACGAGCTGGGCGAGCTGTACGTCGACGGGGTCGAGTACTCGGTGCTGATCTACCGCGACGAACACGGCACGGCAACCTTCCCGCCGGTGTGGAAGGGTCCGACCACCCAGGACCTGGTGCCGCCGTGGCAGCGGCTGCGGCTCTGCCCGGACCCGGCGCTCGGCGGCACCTGGGACCGCAAGCTGCGAGCCGTGGGCAAGCGGCTGGCCGATCTGGCCGAGGCGCACGGCTACCTGGAGGCGGAGTTCCTGCTGACCCCGGCCGGCGAGGTGCACCTGCTGGAGATCAACCCCCGGGTGTCGGGCACCATGCGGCTGGCCGCGATGGCCACCCGGTTACCGATCTTCTCCCTGCACGCCAGGCCCGAGCTCCGCGACCACCTCTGTGCCGCCCGCTTCAGCGGCGAGGTCCCCTACAGCGGCGCCCCGATCACCGACGCCGACGGCGAGGTGTTCGCCACCTCCCGGCTCACCGTCGCCGGGGAGAGTCCCGGCGAGGTCCGCGCCAAGCTGCGCGAGCTGGGCGCGGAGCCCCGGGTGCTGCCCCGCGCCTCCTGAGGCCGCTCAGGCGGACCGGCGTACCCGGGCCTCCGCCGTCCCCCGTACCTCCCGATCGCGCCGTGCGTCCCGGCGGTCCAGCAACTCCAGCAGGGGCGCGGTCGCGGCGGTGGAGACCAGCGCGACGATCACCAGCATGGTGAAAAGCGCCTGGGTGATGATGCCGAGACCGAGGCCGATGCTCAGGATCACCAGCTCGGTCACGCCCCGGCAGTTCATCAGCACCCCGAGCCGCGAGGCCTCCCGCCACGACACGCCCAGCGGCCTGGCGACGGCCGACACGCCGCCGACCTTGCCCGCCACCGCGACGGCGAGGATCAGCAGGCACCAGCCCCACATCGCGAGGTCCTGGCCGAGCAGCCCGATCTGGGTGTTGAGCCCGACGAAGGCGAAGAAGGGCGGCAGCAGGAAGGACGCGGTGAAGTCCTGGGTGCGCTCGCGGACCCGCCTCAGCCGCACGTCACCGTCGCGGGGGAACAGGACGCCGAACAGGAACGCGCCGAAGATCAGGTGAATGCCGATCAGCTCGGTCAGCAGCCCCGAGACGAGCAGGCCCACGATGACGACGGGCAGCGTCGCCTCCTGGGAGAGCCCCCGGCGCAGCAGCCGGGCCAGCAGCGGCCGTACCACCCCGACCATGACGGCGGCGAAGGCCGCGGTGAGACCGAGCGTGCGCAGCGCCTCGGCGGGTGAGGAGCCCCTGGCCATGGTGATCGCCACGGCCAGCAGCAACCACGCGGTCACGTCGGCGATGGCGGCGCAGGTGATGGTCAGCGCCCCGGTCGGGGTGTGGAAGAGCCCGCGTTCCAGCAGGATCCTGGCCAGCACGGGGAACGCGGTGACGCTCAGCGCGGCACCGACGAACAGCGCGAAGACCGGGAACTCGACGGGCGCGGCCGCCAGCGGCGCGTAGATCAGCAGGGCCAGCGCGACCCCGAGCGCGAACGGGATGGCCACGCTCGCCTGGCCGCAGAGCAGCGCGATCCGGCCCCGTCCGCGCAGCAGGTCGCCGCGGAGCTCCAGCCCGACCAGGAACATGAAGAAGGCCAGTCCGAACTGGGCCAGCAGGTTCAGGTAGGGCATGACGGCGCCGGGGAACAGCACGCGGTACGCCTCGGGCCAGACGGCGCCGAGCAGGGAGGGGCCGAGCACGATGCCGGCGGCCATCTCCCCGATCACCCGTGGCTGGCCGAGCCACCTCAGGACGGCTCCGCCGAGATGGGCCAGCGCGACGACCACGGTGATGGAGAACAGCAGCAGAGGGGTGGCCGGCACCTGCTGCTGCCGGCCCACCCCCACCGAGGGCGTCGGGACGGGGCCGGTGGCCGTCCCCGCGTCGAACCCCAGCATCAGCAGCGCCAGCGCGGCGGGCAGCACGACGGCGAGACCGTACGCGATCGCGTAACGACGTACCGTGCGTGTATTCGCGGACCGAAACCCTGGATAGGTCATGGACTAATTCCGTTTCCGATAGGTCGCATTTTGCCTGGGCGCGCATATCACAGAACAAAAATAATCGCCAAGGAAAATGGAGTTTTCGCTGGTCATCGGCCTGATTCCAGCTTTCCGCCGCACCCTGGAAAGGGCATCAGGAAATTACTCATGATCGAAAGTGCGCTACCGAAAACCGTGGGTAAGGTACCGACCTGACTCACTCCACATGCACAGAAATCCGGAGGAAAAGTCGCATGCAGGTGCTCTCCCCCAACCGAGAGGCGAACCGCCAGGCGCCGCCCCCACGTGATGACAGACCATCCGTCCCCGGCCCGCGCACCACCCCTTCCCAGGGTTCCAAACTCGCCCTGGACTCGTCCGCCAAGCCGAGGCGGACCGGACTCCAGCTCCCGGTGAGCCTTCCCTTCGACACCTGGCGCCGGATCGGCCACCAGATCTCCCTCATCGCCGACTCCTCCGCCTGGTGGCTCGGCGACTGGCTGGTCTACGGCGAGAACGAGTACACCGACCGCTACAAGAGAGCGGTCGAGGAGAGCTCCCTCGACATCCAGACCCTGCGCAACTACGCCTGGGTCGCCCGGCGCTTCCCGGTATCCCGCCGGCGAGACAGGCTCAGCCTCCAGCACCACGCGGAGGTGGCCGCGCTCCCCGAGCACGAGCAGACGCTCTGGCTGGACCGCGCGGAACGCTTCAACTGGTCCCGCAACCGCCTGCGCAGCCAGATCAAGGCGCACCGCACCGCCGCCCTCTCCGGCCGGGCCCCGGAGAACGCCAGGCAGAAGGCCGTGATCCAGATAGACGTACCCGCCGACCAGGAGCAGTCGTGGCGTGACGCGGCCCGCCGGATGAACCGCAGCGTGGAGGAGTGGGCCAGGCTCATCCTCAACCAGGTCGCCACCGGCGAGATCCCCGTCCGCGGCATCCACGACGCCAAGGCCGGGTGAACGGAGGGACAGGTGGACATCGTCCACACCCTGTTCGAGAAGAGGGCGCTCGAGACGCCGGACAGCACGGCCCTGGTCTCCGGGGCCGTGTCGCTTACCTACCGGGAACTCGACGCCCGTGCCAACGGCCTGGCCCGGTCGCTCCTGCACCGCGGCGTCGGCCCGGAGACACCGGTCCCGCTACGGCTGGACCGCTCCCCCGAGCTGCTCGTCGCGCTGCTGGCCGTCTGCAAGGCGGGCGGCACGGCGGTGCTGCTCGACCCCGGATGGCCCGAGGACCGTCTCGCCCCGGTGCTCGACGGCTGTCCCATGGTGATCGACGGCCCCCTGGACGCCGCCCCCTCCACCGAAGGGCCCGGCGTCCCCGCGCATCCCGACCAACTCGCGTACGCGGTGCACACCTCCGGGTCGACCGGGCGGCCCAAGCTCGTCGGGGTGACCCACCGGGCGATCGCCCACCGGGTCGCCACCCACACCGAGGCCTACCGCATCACCCCCGCCGACCGCTCCAGCTGGCTGGCTCCCCCGGCCTCGTCGGTCTCGGTGGTGGAGCTGTGGCCCTATCTCTGCTCGGGTGCGAGCGTGCACGTCGCCGACGCGGCGACCGCGGGCTCGCCGTCCGAGCTGCGTGACTGGATGGTCGCTTCGGGAATCACCCGCGCGTACGTGAACATGCCGCTCGCCGAGCCGCTGTACGGCCTGCCGTGGCCGGCGGAGACGTCGCTGCGGCTCATGACGGTCGGCAGCGACGCGGTGCGCGTGTGGCCCGCACCCGACCTGCCCTTCGAGGTCGCGGTGGAGTACGGCTCCGCCGAGGCCAACGGCGTGACCAGCTGCCTGGTACCGCTGGAGGACCGCTGCACCTCGGTCACCGCCGACGAGGCCGCCAGGCGGACCCGTCCCCCCATCGGACGCGCCTGGCCCGAGGTCGGCGCCGGCGTGCTGACCTCGGACCTGAGGCCGGTCGCGGCGGGCGAGGTCGGCGAGCTGTTCGTGTCGGGACCCGAGCTGGCCCGCGGCTACCTGGGCGAGGCGGCCCGCACCGCCGAGCGCTTCCTGCCCGACCCCGCCGGTGGGGGAGGCCGCGTCTACCGGACCGGTGACCTGGTCAGGGAGCGGCCTGACGGGCGGCTGGAGCATCACGGCCGCGTCGATGCGCAGGTCAAGATCCGCGGCCACCGGGTGGAGCCCGCGGAGGTGGAGGCCGTGCTGCTCCGGCACCCCGGGGTGCGTGAGTGCGTGGTCACGGGCGTGCCGGGTCCCGGCGGCGACCTGAGGCTGTGCGCCTACGTCGTCCATGCCGTCGCTTCGGAGGGTGCCACGGAGAGCGCCGCGGACGGTGCCCGGTTCGAGATCGGGGAACTGCGCGCCTTCGCCTCGGCCCGGCTGCCCGAGCCGATGGTTCCGACCGCCTGGACGGCGCTGGAGCGGTTGCCGCTGAACGCGGCCGGCAAAGTGGACCGCCGCGCCCTGCCCGCGCCCTCCTGGGGGGAGTCCCCGCGCGGGCGGGAGAGGAGGACGGACCCGGTGACGGCGGGGGTGCTGGAGCTGTGGGAGCGGGCGCTCGGCGCGCGCGGCGCGCTGGGCGACCACTTCATCCGCTCCGGCGGCGACTCCCTGTCGGCCACCCGTCTCGTCGAGGAGATCGGAAGCCGCTACGGCGTGCGGATCCGGCTGCGCGAGTTCCTCAGGGCACCGACACCCGAGACCCTCATCCAGACCATCAGGGCGGAAGGAAGCACACGATGACCGAGAGCAGGCGGAGGAGGAGCCGCCCCACGTGGCTGCTGCGCGCCCCCGACCCCGAGGCGAGGGCACGGCTGTGGTGCCTGCCCTATCCGGGTGCCGGGGCGTCGATGTACCACGGGTGGCCGGCCGAGGTGGACGGGATCGAGCTGTGCCCGGTGCAGTTGCCCGGCAGGGAGAACCGGCTGCGCGAGCCGTCGTTCGAGAGCTACGCGGAGGTCGCCGCCGAGATGCTGAAGGGCCTGGAGTCCTACCTGGACCGGCCGTTCGGCTTCATCAGCCACTGCGGCACCGTCTTCATCGGCTACGAGGCGACGCTGCTGCTCATGGAGCGCGGCGGTCCGCTGCCCAGCCACCTGTTCGCCTCCTCGATGGTCCCTCCGCACCGGGCGTCGTGGCCGAGCATCCTGCGGCTCGACGAGGAGCAGGTGGGCGCGCTGGTGTCGGATCTGATGCGGGCGCGCGGCGCGGAGCCGCTGCCCGAACTGGTGGAGATGGCCGCGAGCGTCATGCGCGCCGACGTGGCCGCCTACGGCCGCTTCGAGCGGACCGACCCGGTGCAGCTGCCGTGCCCGATCACCACGATCGGCTGGTCGGGGGACACGCAGATCCCCCCTGAGCAGATGGGCGGCTGGGAGTTCTACGGCCGGACCCGCCACACCGTGCTGGACGGCGGGCACTGGAGCTACCTCCAGGCGCCCGCCGCCCTGCTCGACGAGATCGCGCGGAGCATGTCCGTGCGAATCCCGGGTTGACCTCAGGTGTCCTTGCCGTCCTCGCGCCCGCCGGGCTTCCCGGCGGGCTCCTCGATGTCCTGCAGGATCTCGGCGTCCTCCAGCCTGCGCAGGTTCGGCACCGGCGACAGGAAGAGCAGGATGATCCAGGGCAGCAGGAACGCGGCACCGGCGTAGATGGCGGGCTTGACCCCGATCAGCTCGCCCAGCACCCCGGCCAGCATCGCGGCCAGCGGCAGGATGCCGAGGTAGACCGCGCGGCTCGCGCCGATGACCCGGCCGCGCAGGTGGTTGGGGATCACGTACTGGAAGAGCGTGAGCTGGCCGATGTTCCCGGCCACCACGCCGAACACCGTGACGAACCAGATCACCGAGAACAGGATGATCTGCAGCCACTGCGGACCGGCCACAAACGGCGTGAGGCACAGCACCCGGAACGCGATCAGGGCGGTCATGATGCCGCGCCCGTAGCCGAGCTTCTCGAACAGCTTGCCCGCGAAGACGGCGCCGATGACGCCGCCGATGCTGCCCACCGCGTAGATGAAGCCGATCCAGGTACCCGACAGCTGGAGCTCCCTGGCCGCGTACAGGATGAACAGGGTCAGGATCATCATCGACCCGAAGTTCGCCCCGGCGGAGTTGAGGATCAGCGGACGGGCGTAGGAGTTGCGGTAGGTGACCTTCAGGCCGTGCTTGATGTCGTGGAGCATCGCCGCGACGGCGCCGCGCCCGCCGCTGTCCTGGCGCTCGACGGGCGGCTCGACGTGACGGATGCGCGACAGGGCGAAGGCGGAGACCAGGAAGGAGATCGCGTCTCCCAGCATCACGTACGCCGGCCGGAACAGGTCGATGAGCACGCCTCCGGCGCTGGAGCCCGCGATGGCGCCCACCGACTCGGTCGCCGCCATCCGGCTGTTGCCGGCCACCAGTTGCTCCTCGCTCAGCAGCGTCGGCATGTAGGCGGCGTAGGCGATCTCGAAGACCACCGAGAGGCCGCCGACCACCACGGCGACCACATAGAGCACCCACATGTCCATGAACCCGGCGAAGGCCGTGATCGGGATCAGGGCCACGACCGCGGCCCGCCCGATGTCGGCGCCGACCATGAGAGGTCTGCGCCGGTAGCGGTCGATGAGCACACCGGCGATCAGCGTCAGCAGCAGCGCGGCGATCGTGCGCATGGTGTTGAGCAGACCGACCTCGAAGGAGCTGGCCTGCAGCATGAGGATCGCGGTCAGCGGAAGAGCCAGGGTGGTCAGCTCGGAGCCGAGGACCGAGATCGACTGACCGGCCCAGAGCCGGTTGAAGTCGGGATTGCGCCAGAGCGAGGGCGGCTTTTCCGCCGACGCCCCGACTTCCGTTCTCTGCGTGTCCATAAGATCGTTCCGTCCCTGTCGGGTTTCACCTCTGGTTGACTGGAATAAGCTTTTTGTTAAGGGTGATGATATGCGAAATCAGCGGAGAGGCACCCTGGAAAACAATCAGCGGGTACGCCAGATGACACTGCCGGACGGACATGTGGTATTCCAGCTCAATCCCGCCGAGACCAGCCTGCAGTATCGCAGCATCGTGGGCGACAGAAGTTACTTCAGACACGACGTACGCCTTGAGCCGGGAATGACGGTGTTCGACGTGGGCGCTAACATAGGAATCGCGGCGCTGGCGTTTCACTGGGAATGTCCGGGCACTCGAATTCTTGCCTTCGAGCCTGCCCGGCCGCTTTACGACGCGCTGTGCGCGAATCTGGCCGCCCACGGCCTGAACGCCAAGGCGTTCGACTGCGCGCTCTCCCATACCCCGGGAACGGCGACCCTCACCGTCTATCCGGAGACCACCGCGATGTCCGGGATGTACACCGACGTCGACCACGATGCGGAGGTGACCAGGACTTTCCTGGCCAACAGCGGGTTCGCTCCCGAGGACGTGACGGACATGGCCGAGGGCAGGCACGTCACGGAGAAGCAGGAGTGCCAGGTGCGGACGATCTCAGAGGTGATGGCCACCGAGGGCGTACACCGTATAGGGCTGCTGAAAATCAACGTCGAGAAAGCCGAGTGCGATGTGCTGGATGGAATCGCCCCCGATGACTGGAACGCGGTCGACCAAATCGTCATGCAGGTCCATGACATCGACGGCAGGCTGGCGTCCGTACGCGGCGATCTCACCAGCCGTGGATTCCAGGTCGACATCGGCCAGGATCCCTTGCTGAGGAACACGGACATCTTCGATGTGTACGCACGGAGGAATTCCACATGACAGTGGACACGACGGTTGATCTGAACGGGCTGGATCTCGCCGATCCGGACATCTACACGGCACCCGACTCGGGCCTCGGCGTCCTGTATTACCTGCAGGAGCACCGGCCGATGTTCTGGAACAAGAGATCGGCGGGGCCGAGTTTCTGGGCGTTCACCAAATACGCCGACGGTGTGGCCGTCTATCTCGACAAGACGAATTTCACCTCCGAGCGGGGAATGCAGGTCGGGCAGACCGAGTCCGCCGCCCGCGCCGCCGCGGGCAAGATGCTCATCGTCACCGACGGCCGCCACAGCCGGTTGCGCGACGTGATGAACCCCGCGCTCACTCCCCGGGTGGTACGCCGCCTCGAAGGCGCGATGCGCGAGACGGTGGGCGGGATGCTGGAGGAGAACGCGCCCAGGGACTCCTTCGACTTCGTCGACACGGTGGCGGGCAGGCTACCGCTCTCGGTCATCTGCGAGCTGCTGGGCGTGCCCCGCGCCGACTGGGACCTGATGATCCAGTGGACGCGCACCGCGTTCGGCTCCGCCACCTCCGACGACGTCATCTCCGACGCGGAGAAGGCCGAGGCGAACGCCAACATCTTCGCGTACTACGCCGACCTGCTGGCCGAACGGCGCGGCGACCTCGGCGACGACGTGATCAGCGTGCTGATCCGCGGCCGGATCGACGGAACGCCCCTCACCGACGAGGAGATCCTGCTCAACATCAACGGCCTCATCACCGGAGGCAACGAGACGACCAGGCACGCCTCGGCGGGAGCCGTCATCGCCCTGGTGGAGAACCCCGGCGAGTGGCGGCGGCTGCGCGAGGACCCCTCGCTCATCCCGACCGCCGTGGAGGAGGTGCTGCGCTGGACCGCCCCCAGCCTCAACGTCATGCGCACCGCGCTGCGCGACACCAGGATCGGAGAGCAGACCATCCGGGCCGGTGAGCGGGTCAGCGTGTGGCATCCGGCCGTCAACCGCGACGAGGACGCCTTCCCCGGCGCACGCCGCTTCGACGTCGGCCGCACCCCCAACCGGCACCTCACGTTCGGCCTCGGCAGGCACCTGTGCATCGGTGCGGCGCTGGCCAGGTTCGAACTACGCGTGCTGCTGGAGGAGCTGACCCGCCGGGTGGCCCATATGGAACTCACCGGGCCGGTCAAGCGGCTGCGCTCGAACCTCATGTGGGGCGTCGACCGCGTCCCCGTCCATCTCGAACTCGACCACGCAGGGCACTGATTGGAGCACCTCATGCCGGACATGTCGCCGATCCAGGAGAGCGGGTGGAGGTCCTACCGGGCAAAACCCGCCGGTGACCACACCGACCAGGTCACCCTCGCCGCGCGGCTACACGGGTCTCTGGACGAGAAGGCCCTGACCGCCGCGCTGGAGGACGTGCTGGAGGCGCGCGAGGACCTACGGCCGGCACTGCCGGGTGGTCCCGATCCCGGCACCACGCCCGTCGCCGTTCCCCGGCCGGTGGAACTGGGCAGGCACGAACCGGGCCGCCGCGAGGAGTCGCTGGCGCGCCTGGTCTCCGAGCAGGCCAACCGCGGCCTCGACCTCGTAGCGGGGCCGCCGCTCCGGATCGCCCTGGCCCGGCTGGCCGACGACGACCACGCGCTCGTCATGACGGCGCACCGGCTGGTGGCCGACGAGCGCGTCCTGGCCGGTCTCGCCGAGGAGATCTCCCGGGCCTACGAGAGCGCGGCCGGCTCCCCCACCACCGCTCGCGACGGCGTCCTTCGCGACGGGCACCCGTCCCCCGGCGGACGCGCCGCCGGCGACACCTCCCCCGCGGCCGGTTCGAACGGTCACGCCGCGTCCTCCCCGGAGGCCCGCGACGCCGCCGATCTCGCCTACTGGCGTGACCGGCTCGACGGCACGCCCCCTGTCCTCGACCTGCCCGCCGACCGCGGCCGTCCCGCCGTACCCGGCCTCACGGGCGCCCGGGTGACCTTCGGCGTCCCGCCGGAGACGGCCGCGCGGATCGAGGCCCTCGCACGCGAGTCCGGCACCGGCGACGGAGCCGTCACCCAGGCCGCGCGGGCGATGGCGCTGTCGCGCTGGTCGGGGCAGGCCGAGGCGGCCACCCCCCGCACCGACACCCGGGCCGTCACCCTGGCCGCCTGGGCCGTCGCACTGTGCCGCTGGTCGGGACAGGACGAGGTCGTGGTCGGCGTACCCGTGCCTGGCGACGGCCGCGCCCCGGTGTTCCCGATCCGGATCGGCTGCGAGGGCGACCCGTCGTTCGCCACCGTCGTCGCCCGGGTGCGTGACGCGCTCGACGGGGCGGCCGCGCACGGCTCCTACCCGGCGCACCGGCTCGCCGAGGAACTGCGGCTGGACGCCTCCAGCGGCGTGCGGCCGCTCTACCAGGCGGAGTTCGACCAGGCGGCCCCGGCCTGGAGCGCGCTGCGACTGCCTGGCGTGCGGACCTCGGAGCTGGTGGCGGACCGCTTCCCGCTGGCCTCGGATCTGGCGCTGGTCCTGGTGCCCGGCTCGCTGGAGGGCGAGGTGCGCTACGCGCTCGACCTGTTCGACGCGCCCGGCGCCAGGACCAGGGCCGAGCAGTACGTCACGCTCCTGACCGACGCCGTGGGCGACCCCACCCGGCCCATCTCGCGCCTGTCCCTGCTGGACGCCGAGCAACTGCGGCTGGTGGTCGCCGAGTGGAACCGTACCGAGACCCCCTTCGACGAGGGGGCGAGCATCGGCGCGCTGTTCGAGGCGCGCGCCGCCGCCGCCCCCGACGCGCTCGCGGTGCTCTGCGGCGAGCGGCGGCTGACCTACCGTGAGCTGGACGAGCGCGCCAACCGGGTGGCCCACCGGCTGATCCGTGACGGGGTGCGGCCAGGCCAGGTCGTCGGCTCGATGACCGGCCGCTCGGCCGAGGCGCTCGTCGCCTTCCTCGGCACCGTCAAGTCCGGCGGCGTCTACCTGCCGCTGGACCCGGCGCTGCCGCCCGACCGGCTCGGCCACATCCTGGACGACAGCGGAACCGGGCTGGTCCTGACCGTGGCCGAGCACGCCGGCCGGGTGCGCGGCGACCGGGTGCGCACGGTCGAGCTGGACACCGGGTGGAGCACGATCGAGGCGGAGGAGCCGGCCACCGGCCCCGGCGTGACGCCCGCGCCCGACGCCACCGCCTACCTCATCTACACCTCGGGATCGACCGGCCATCCCAAGGGGGTGGAGGTGCCGCACCGCGGCGTGAGCAACCTCGCCTCGGCCCTGTCGCGGGAGTTCTCCCTGACACCCGACGACCGGGTGGCGCTCTTCGCCTCGCTCAGCTTCGACGCCTCGATCTGGGAGATCACGATGGCGCTGCCGAACGGATCGGCGCTGTGCGTGCTGGACCCCTCGGCCATGACCCCGCAGGAGACGGCGAAGGTCATCAGCGACCAGGGCGTGACCGCGGCCACCTTCCCGCCGACGTTCCTCAGCACGCTCAGGGGCGACGAGCTGGGCACGGTCAGGTTGATGGTGGTCGCGGGCGAGCAGTGCCCGGCCGGGCTGGTGCGGACCTGGGGGCCGGGCCGCAGGTTCGTCAACGCCTACGGGCCGACGGAGACGACCGTGTGCGCCACGATGGGCGCGTGCGACCCCGCCGCGGCGTACGCCCCGCCGATCGGCCGGCCGCTGGCCAACTTCAGGACCTACGTGATGGACCGCCGGCTCAACCCGCTCCCGGCCGGTGTGCCCGGGGAGCTGTACGTCGGCGGCGCCGGTCTGGCCCACGGCTACCGGGGCAGGCCCGGCATGACCGCGCGGTCGTTCATGCCCGATCCGTACGGCCCTCCGGGGGCGCGGCTCTACCGCACCGGTGACCTGGTCCGCTACCTTCCCGACGGCCGGCTGCAGTACGTGGGCCGGGTCGACGCTCAGGTGAAGATCCGCGGTTTCCGGGTGGAGCCGGCCGAGATCGAGGCGGCGATCACCCGTTACCCGGGCGTCCGCGAGGCGGCGGTCGTCGCGCGCGACGACCGGCTGGTCGCCTACGTCGTGCTCGACGACGCCTCCAGGATCATCGCCGACCGCAGCGGCCTGACCGGCGAGCTGCACCGGTTCCTGCAGGGCTCGCTGCCCGCGTACATGCTGCCCGCCTCCTACCTGACGCTGGACGCGATGCCGCTGACCTCCTCTGGCAAGGTGGACCGCCAGGCACTGCCGGAGCCCGGCCAGGGCGGCATGGACGGGGACGGGGACGAGGACGACTTCGACGCGCCGCGGACGCCGACGGAGCAGGCGATCGCGGTGATCTGGGCCGAGGTGCTGAAGCTCAGGCGAGTCGCCCGGGAGGACGACTTCCTGGAGATCGGTGGTCACTCCCTGGTGGCCGCGCAGGTGATCACCCGGGTACGGGAGACGTTCACCGTGAACGTGCCGATCAGGGTGCTGTTCGAGAACCCGGTGCTCGCCGACTTCGCCGAGGCGGTGGACGGCGCGTCGGCCAAGGCCGAGGCGAAGGCCGGGGTCTGAGCCCGCGGGCATCCCGCCGGGCGGGATGCCCGCGCAGGTACTGGTCCCAGAGGTTGTTGAGCACGGACCACAGTCCGCGCGGGG
>NZ_JBEOZN010000113.1:0-32905 GCF_040298085.1 Streptosporangium sp. NPDC001681
CGGGCGGGCGCCCGCTGGGCGCCCCCCCCCGCGCCCCGCGGGTGGCGCGGCCCGGGGGGGGGGGCGCCGCCCCCCCCCCCCCCGGCCCTGCGCCTGCGCCCGCGCGCCGGGCATGCGGCCTGGGGGCCGGTCCCGGCGCGCGGGCAGGACTCCGGGCCGTCGCCGTACGCCAGCCGCGCCGCCCGGACCATGCTGCCCGCCCATGGTCACGCCGCCGCCCAGATGCGGCCTTACCGCTCAGGAATCAAGTACGGCGGCGACGGCTTCGATCTCAACGAGCTGGTCGTCGTAACCAAGCACAGTGACTCCCATCAAGGTGCTCGGTACGTCATGGTCACCGAATGAGTCCCGGACTACCTTCCAGGCAGCCACCAAATCCTCCCGCCGGGTGGACGCGACGAGAACCCTTGTGCTGATGACGTCCTGCAATGATGCGCCAGAGGCAGTGAGAGCCGCCTGCATGTTCTCGATGGCTTTCGCTGCTTGGCCCGCGTAGTCCCCAATCGCTGCCGTCGAGCCGTCCTCGTTCAGGGGACACGCTCCAGCGAGGAAGACGAGTCGCGACTCGGCAGGCGCCGTGGCTGCGTAAGCATACTCGGCGACGTCGGACAGAGAAGCGGAGCGGATCAAAGTGATGGCGCTAGGCATGGTCCCTCAGTTCCTTTCGTATCAGGCACAGAGCGACCACCCTGACATCGGCATCCTGCTGCCGCATCCTCTTTTCGCAGCCAAGCCGCCCGTACCTCGCGGCCCGCCCATGGTCACGCCGCCGCACAGCTACAGCCCTACGATCGCCACTCCGTGGTCGGACGCTGTACGTGGTCGGGGGCGATCGACGATCCAGGGTTCGTTCCTCACCCTGGTTCAGCGAGCGAGGTAGTTGATCGCCGAGCGATCCTTGGGCCTCGTCCCTGTGGGCAGCCATCGAGGAGTTCTCCCACTTCACCGCTGATGACGACGGGTACATGTTGTCGCTCACCAAAGGATCTTGTCGGTCTGGCGCGTCGAGCGAGAGAAAACGATCAGATGCTCTACTGCTGGTGCTCCTTGTGACATGCCTGGCGGCCGTGCCCGTTGCGTGCCCGATGGGGTGGGAAACAAGGGGGAAAGGCGGGGAGACATGGGGAACGCGATCAGTGTGCTGAGCTGTGTTTGCCCTGATGGAGCATGATCGGCATGCGTCTTTGCAAGCAGGATGTCAGGAGTTCGAATCTCCTAGGCTCCACCAGCCAAAACGCCGCTTCCTCGATCAAGAGGAGCGGCGTTCGGGCCATTAACTTTTGGAAACCGGCACATCGGCCGCGTCCACTTCGTCAGGGCTGAAGGAGTTCTCACATCGTGAGACTCAGGGCGATCAGCGGGTTGTGGAAGTCATCACGCGCCCACCGGGTGCCATCGGCGATGTTGGTGAAGCCGAGCAGGCGTAGCGCGCCGATCGCGTAGCTGCGCATGGTGGCCAGGATCGACGGGGCCGAGGCGGTACGGACCCTGCATCGGTCCTCCCCGAGGGTGACATCCCTCACGTAATGATCTTTGTTTTCGATCGACCATTCGCCCCTGACCAGCTCGGCCAGGCGTCGTGGGCCGGCCAGCGTCGCGGGCAGGTTGGTGACGCCCAGCACCGCGACGCTCGACAACGGCTTCCAGCGCAGGTCGTAGACGTGGCGTTCGAGGAGGAAGACTTGCTTGACGTGCAGGAAGCGGGTTGTGGCCGGGGCGGGCATGACCTGGATGGTGCGGATCTCGGTGCGGCCGTGGCCGCGGTCGTAGGTGGTCCATCCGATCGGCACGGCCTTCCAGGCCAGAGCGTCGAGCTGGTCGAACAGGGCCGGCTGGTTGCCGCCGACCGGGAAGACGTAGAAGGCCTCACGCCGGTGCAGGTAGCGGGCGTGCTCCCGCTGCGTATGGTGCCTGTCGGCGCTGATCACGACGTTCTTCAGGCAGCCGATTTGGTCCAGCAGCGGGGCGAAGGCAGTGATCTCGTTGGATTTGGAGCTGACGTCGATCGTCGCGACCATGAGGGCGTCGTCGGCCAACTGTGCGCCGAGTCGATGTCGGGCGGGTGTGCCGGGGGTGGCGGTGCCGCGCTGGGTCTTGCCGTCGACGGTCATGGGGATCAGTTCGTCGGGATCGTCGTACAACTCGCGCAGTTGGCCGGTCCGGTGCATGGCGTAGGCAGCGTCCACATATGCGGCGTTGACCTGCGCGATCGTTCGGCACACGGTATCGGGGTGCGGGGCTTGGAACAGGCCGGTCCGCCGATCCCGCTGGGCGCCGAGCTGGGCCAGGACCTCTTGCGGAGCGCGGGCGATCCAGTGCCGGATCGCGGCGGAGGAGACCGCGCCGGACACGATCGCCGCCTGGACCAGGGCCAACATCAAGGCCAGTGGATAGCGCCGTCCGCGTCGATCACGAGGATCTGGGACCTGGGCCCATGCCTGGCGCAGACCGGCCATGTCCACGACCTCATCGGCTGGTGTGAGAGATCCGTGCTGGTCAGCGGCGCTGGTGGTGGCGCTGATGGCGGACACGACGGGCGGCATGGCAAACTGCACGGACAACGAGGCTCAGGTAGATCGGATTGGCGTGAGAACCGCCGTTCTACGGGGCCTTGTTGCATGTCAGGACTTCGCCATGCCGTACGCGATCAACCCGTGACCTGCGAATCCCCTTCTGGTCGTCTCAACATTCGAGAACTCCGTCAGCCCTGATGCCGGGGCCGTGGCCCTGCCGCGGCAGACACCCTCGCAACTACAAGGTGGCCGTGGTCTTTTCCAGGATGCCGGCAAGTGCGTCGTAGTCGACGTTATCTCCTTCCTTGATGTCGACGGTCTTGCGTTCACCGGCGCCCATTGCCCGGAGGAATCCCTTGACCTCAGGGATGTCCGTCGCGTTGAACACCATGAACGAGACCTTGGCCTTGGCTACCGCGATGACGGCCGCGTAGTGCCCGTTCTTGAGGTAGTGCGGCTTGCCGTACTGGAGCCGTTCCTCGACACCTGGAATGGTCTCGCCGATCATCGCACGTAGTTTCTCGCACACGTCGATCTGCCACGGCTGCGTCTTGTTGATGTACTGGGTGACGTCGTCGTTCATGCTCTTCACCTTGATTTACTGTTCGCTGGAAAGGATGGGCCTATACCCAGAACGTGTCGTGGCGGAGGTAGAACTCGGCGAGTTCCTCCTCGCTGGGGCGCCCGGACACGGCGAACTCGACCAGCCCTTCGAAGTAGCCCTCGCGGGGCGCGCCGGGCGAGAAGTGCAGCAGCATGCTGGCCGGTTCACCGGACTCGTTCCGGAAGCCGTGGATGCCGCCCTCAGGGACGTGCACGAAGTCGCCAGGGACGGTGTCGATCCACCGGGTGCCGTCGTAGATGCGGATTGTGCCGGCGAGGACGTAGAACGACTCGGAGATCGAGCGGTGGAAGTGCGGGCTCGGGCCGCTCGGCACCGGGCCCATCTCCCACCGGTACATCCCGAACTGCCCGTTCGTCGAGGCCCCGGTGGCGAGGTAGTGCGTCACGGTGCCACCGGAGGACCGCAGCTCGGGCTCGTGGTCCGCGGTGCGGTAGGTGGCGTTGATCTCGCCCGTGTCGCCGAGGTAGCGGGGTTCTGGATAGCTCATGAAGGTCCTGCACTCACTGTCTGGGGGTCGTCATCGGGCGCCCAGGCAGCGGCATAGGTGACGTTGGTCATGGTCGCGACCGTACCGAACGGGTCTGACAAATAGTCGCTATTCGGAAGCACTGCCGCATCGAAATACGCCCCGGACCCCCAATTTATCCGACGACTCGGTACGCCTCTTGATGCGCGAGTTCCTCACCTCTATGCGGCGCCTACGGCGTCCTTCGGATAGGCGCCGGCCGCTCGGCTCTCTCACGTCCTGTACCTCATGCAGGACAGGATCAAGCCGGTACCGCCCTCACGATCGCCTGACTATGGCTGATCTCCGCCCAGGGTCGGGGGCGATCGAAGGTCTGGGGCTTCGTGCCTCAGCCCCAGCCCACCGGGTAACGGGGCTGTCCCAGGTCGACCGCGCTCACGACGCCCGGCACATGAGGCTGAGAGGATCGCCCGTGATTTCCGTCAGACCCGCATGCCAGGATTCCCCTGATTTAGCCTCAGAGAGAGCAGGATTCCCATGAGCGTTTACAGCTGGCTTGATGATGATGCGTTCTGCGCAACGCACGTCCGCGGCCTCACTCCACACGAGGCGTTGGCCCGCCTCGGTATCGAGGTGTTTGACGGTGACGATGAGGAAGGTGAGATCGAGGAGGGTCTCATCTGTGCTCATCCGGCCGAGGGCGGCACCATTCTGGGCGAGTGGAACGGCTTCGCCGGCAGACTGGATGAGGTGTTGCGGCCCTTGTCGGCGGGAACGGTCACGGCAAGCGTCTTTGTCAACGTGAACAGGGTCGCGTCCTTCAAGCACTACGCGGACGGTCGCAAGATCCTGTCTTTCGACCCGCTGATCCCCCATGACGCAGACGACGCCCCGCAGGACTACTTGGCTGACCGGATCGAGCTCGGCCTAGTCCATGGCAACTCGGAGGGCGGGCTTGTCGCGGCGCGGCAGCTGGCCGAGCGCATCACCGGGGTACGGCCGAATGTTTCCAGCCACATCGTGGTCGCCCACGGCGTCCTTGAGTACTGAGACTTTTCAGTCTTACGTGCCGGGTGTCGTGAGCCTGGTCGCACAGCGGCTTGCCGAACGGTGGTCTGTTTCTTGTCCTGACCATCGATGAGCTGTGGCGCCAAGATGAAAAGGTTCACGATGTGGTGACGGCCTCCGGTGCTATCCAGCATCCCCGGCGTCGTGCCCGATCGCCTACGGCAAGCCGTACCCATGCGGGGAGGGGCGGCACAATGCCGGAGATCGTCTCAACGAGAGTACCGCCGTGCCCGTCGCGTGCCCGATGGGACGGGAAACAAGGGGGAACAGCGGGGAGTCACGGGGAACGCGATCAGCACTGTGAGCTGCGTCTTCGCAGGTCGAGCAAGATCGGTATGCGTCTTTGCAAGCAGGATGTCAGGAGTTCGAATCTCCTAGGCTCCACCACACTTCAGAGGCCATCTCCCATGATCAGGGAGTGGCCTTTTTGATCTTGTACAGCAGCAAAATACAGCAACGGCTACGTATCAGGGCTGCTCATCGAACTGGATGAGTGCCGTCTGTGTGCTCTGGGGTGGAGAGGCCGTCGTAAGCCTGGCCGTCTTGGGGTTGCCTATTCCCCTGCCTTCCTCAGGGCTGGAGCCTCTGGCTGTGGGAGGAATTTGGGAGGCGAGCCCAGGGAGGCCGGGCTTAGTACTCCAGCCGCACTTTGTGGTCAGGCATCGCAGCCGGCCTGGGGATCCTGGGGGCACGCTTGGCAGCCGGATTGCCTCCCCCCTGAGGGGCACCGGGGCCCTAGGGTTTGTCAGTTCCTGTCTGTACCCTCCCCTCGGCTCACTCTTACCTCGGGAGCCTTCTGGTCACGCGAGGTCTGACGAGTTCGGGACAGGTCAAGACAGCAAGGAGAGCACGGCATGAGCGATCTCGTACTGCGTGACACGATCCAGGACGACCTTCAGGTGTTCTACCGGCATCAGTTGGACCCGGTGGCCAACCGGATGGCGGCCTTCACCGTCGAGGACCCAGCGGACCTGGACGCCTTCACCACCCGCTGGACCAAAATTCTCAATGACGATGGCAGCGCCAAAGAGACGATCATGCTCGACGGCGAGGTGGTGGGTCATGTCCTGACCTATGATCAGATCGCCTTCCCAGTGTCCGGGCACGGCCCGGTCGGCGGCCTCGGCGGGCCGCTGACTGATCAGCACGTTCTCGGTCACGAACTTCTTTCCGCGCTGGCGGGTCCGGGCCCGCGGCACCCGCAGCGCCCGCCCGGTGCGCAGGCAGGCGGTCAGCTCGCGCCGCAACGCGCCGCGGCCCTGGATATACAGAGCCTGGTAGATGGCCTCGTGCGAGATCCGCATCGTCTCATCCTCGGGAAAATCGACCGGGAGCCTGCCCGCAATCTGCTCCGGACTCCATGACGTCGCCCAGCGCCGGTCCCGGCGGCGCCCGTGACGTCGCCCGATCCAGCGGACCTGCGGTCCTTCGATTGCGCTGCCGTCCGGGGCGCGGACCGTGCCGGCCAGCCGATCTTGCACATACTCCCGCAGCCGGTCGTTGGCGGCGAGCTTGCTCACCTTAGGCCGGCGCGCCTGACGGTCGGCGTGCCACTGCGCGACCGAGGCCCGGTAGTCCAGCCGTCCGCCTCGGGTCGCCGCGTTGCGCCGCAGCTCCCGCGAGATCGTCGACGGGGCACGTCCCAGACTGCGGGCTATCTCCCGCACCCCGCACCCCTGGGCGCGCAGCATGGCGATCTCCTCGCGCTCGGCGAACGACAGGTAGCGGCCCGAGGGAGGGGCCAGGCTGATCGGCGGCATACCGCCACCCTCACGAAACCACCGCGGCCCCAGCGGCATCGACACACCGCACGCGACAGCGGCCTCCTCGCTCGACAGCCCTTCGGCGATCAGCCGCCAGAACCTCTGCTTCTCCTCATGCCGGTTGACCGGAGGCCGCCCCGGTGATCGAAGCGGCGGACGACCAGCTTGAAGCGCCGCACGCGCCCTTCCTTGCGCCACAACATCCTCCTCGAAGATCGAGGTGTTGCGACGACCGGTTGAATCCGCCCTCCGACCCGCGATCGGAGTGGAAGATCACCCCGGTCCACGGCACCGCCGCGGGTGGCCACTGCCATCTGCAGCGAGGCGACCGTCAGCGCTGTGCCGCCCCAGGCGGCTGACCAGCGGGCAAGGCATGTGGAGCGCCCGGTGCGTGGAGACACGCACGCCGGGTGCGGCGGGCGGGCCGGGGAAACCCACCGTGAGCAATCACGACAGGGCGCCCCGGTCCGACCCAACACAGCAACGTCCCCAGACGCCAGCACATCTGCCCCACCGTTTGCCTCGGCGGGTGGCCCCGCGTCCGCCGTGTCCTCCCAGGCCCCGTCATCATTCGCGGCTCAGTCGTCGGACAGTGTCCTGGCGGGAACCGCGTCCCGGGAGCCGGCCTCCGAACTGGAGGCCTTCTTCGCCGCCTCTTCGCCGCGCTTGCCGTACCAGGCGCTCCATGCTCCGAGCAGGCCGATGGTCGCCACCAGGAGGATCGACGACAGCCCGGCCATGACATCGGTCGGCAGCCAGTAGACCAGGGGGAGGCGGACGGCCGACTCGACCAGAAGCGCGATTCCCCAGACGAGGGTCATCGCCAGGTAGGTCCGGCGGAACATCGGCTCCGCCGCGTACAGGACGTCCCAGCGCCGCGCGGTGTCCGCGTCTTCGGCGCCGAAGCGCTTCGCCACGGCGAAGGCCGCGGGACGGCCTGCGACGCAGGAACCCAGGAAGATCAGGCCCGCGACCGCGGTGGTGACGGACTTGATGGCCAGGAGGAACTTCGCGTCTCCCGTCAGCAAGGAGAGGATCATTCCCACGCCGAAGACGACGCCCATGAAGGCGGCGAATCCATCGAAGCGACGCTGCCGGACGGCGACGTAGGCGACCCGCAGGAATCCGACGCTCGCCGCCGTCAGCATGGCGGCGTACTCGCTCACGCTCAGCGCGCGGCACGCATAGTAGGTGCCGATCACCGGCACCACGTCCCACAGCACGACCGAAACGATCTGGTTGTTACCTGAACGGCTCATTTCTCACCCCTGAAGGTCTCGTCGAGCCAGTCACTGATGCGGGCCATGGCCAGTCGCTGGGCGCCTGATTGGCAATGGGCGTCGGCACCCTCCTCGGCGGTGAACTCGAGGAAGGTTCTCGGGCAGGTCAGGTGATCGTGGAGCGCCTCGGGCTGGCCTTGGAAGGCGAAGTCGCCGGGGGCCGAGCAGACCAGGGTGGGGCACCTGATCCGCTCGGCGATGCCGTCACGAAGGTGATAGTCGAGCATCTTGGCCGCGTACCCGCGCGGTGACCGGGCGCCGGTGACCCACATGCCGTGGGTGAAGGCCCACCGCATGACGGGGTCGTTCGCCATGAGGCCTTGAATGATCTCGTCGACCTCGGGCGCGGACTCGGCGCCCAGCACGGCCCGCGCCTGATCGCGGTCCTCGCCGAAGTGGCCCGCGACGATCGCCCCCATGTCGTAGACGCCGTCGAAGGCGATGAGCGCGTTGATCCGCGGTTCGAAGGCGGCGGCGCGTGGCGCCAGCAGTCCTCCCATGCTGGCGCCCAGCAGCGCGACCCGCTCAGGATCGACCTCGGGCAGCGCGAGCAGGTAGTCGAGCACCGGGCCGACCACCTTCTCCCAGTCTGGCCGGAACACCAACCCTTCGCGGTGCATCGGCCCAGGCTGCCCGGGGCCGTCGAAGGTGAGGACGTGGTAGCCGCGTTCGGCGAACGCCGCCGCGCCGAAGAAGTGCATTTCCTCTGCGCTGCCGTCGAAGCCGTTGTGCATCACGATGGTGGGCCGGGGTGTACGGCTGTCGCCCGCCCGGTAGAGGTAGCCGGTGAGAGCGGTGTGCGCGTACGGGATCAGCACCGGTTCGATCCTGATGTCCGACAGCCGGGCCGCCGCGCGAAACGACTCCACGCCGAGCGCGTAGGACTGGTCGACGCGCGGGTCGGACGGGTCGCCGTGCAGGAAGAACTCGGCAGAGCGGTAGTAGGTGGACGCCCGCAGCAACCCGTCACGCGCGCTGACCTCGTGGCCGGCCGCCAGGCTCCGCCGAGCTTCGCCGGCGACGCGGTCGGCCGTCGCCCGCCACTCCTTGTGCCAGCTGTCGTAGTCACTCTCGGTGATCCGCTGTGCGGTGGTGATCACTTCACCGAAGTCCGCGCCGCCGTAGGCGATGTGGCCGAGCAAGCGCAGCGTCTCGTACCAGAACGTGACGTCCTTCTCAAAGATCAGCGCATCCACGCCCGTCCCCTTAATGCGAAATTATTCGCTTCAAGGGGAAGTTAGCGCGGCGACGCGCTTAAAGCAAGACTATTCGCGTTAAGATGTCGGCCATGGCAGCACAGGAACCCGTACGCCGGCCCGGGGGGCGTAACGCCCGCGTCCGCACGGCCGTATGCGAGGCCGTCCTCGACCTGCTCCACGAGGCGGACTGGGACGATCTGAGCATCGCGCAGGTGGCGGAGCGATCCGGAGTCCACCAGGCCACGATCTACCGGCGCTGGGGCACGTTGGGCGCGTTGGTCGATGACGTGGTGACCGAGCAGCTCACGCGCTCGTCCCCGGTTCCCGACACCGGGACGCTCCGTGGGGACCTGGAGGCCTACGCGGTCCAGGTGGCCGAGGACGTGGCTGGCCCCCTCGGTCCCGTCTTCCTCCGTGCCGCCCTGGTGGGCGCGCGCCCGGAGGGAGAGCCTTCCAAGCATGTCTATCTTCTGGAGCGAGGCACGCAGCTCCAGAAGATGCTCGACCGCGCCAGGGATCGCGGGGAGAACCCCCCCACGTTGCTGGAGCTGCTGGAGGTCATCCTCGCACCGCTGTACTTCCACGCGATGTTCTTCGAACGGCCGACCAACGCGCACCACGCCCGGACACTGGTGGACAGGCTGCTCGCCCTCAGCGAGAAGAAATGAACGCCGTCGTTCTCGCCCGCGGCAGAGTTCACGGCCCCGGGAATGTCCCCGTACGAGCAGCGAGGCCGCGTGTCTGGGAAGACACGCGGCCTCGCTTGCTCAGGTGGGCGTTACTTCGAGACGTAGAGGCGGCGCGGTTGGCGGTCATGTGGGTTCTCCTTTTCGCTAGTGCTGTGACCGGAAACCTTCACCGGTCTCGCGTGTAGCCGCTGGCGTCGGTTGGATGTGTCCTACACGTCCGGCTGGCGCGAGGAGGCGCGGTGGGAGAACCGGTCCGAGTTCGAAGACTGATGGACGACCAATGCATTGCCGCTCTGCGGGAGTGGATCGAACAGGAGCGCTCAGGTAAGAGGGGCTGACCCTCACCCGCCCAAGTCAAGTCCTAGACGTTTCCAAGCGTGATCTTTTAGACCTGTGGGGCGGATGAGATCCATTCGCGGCAACACAGGGGGATCCAGCAAGTATGGGGATGTTTCGTAAGGCCGTGCCCGTCGCGACGGCGGTAGCCGCGCTGGCGATCGTGGCGATGGCGCCCGTCTCGGCGGCGTCGGCCTCGGCGGTGACGATCAGCGTTCAGCGCGCTCACGTCGAGACGGTGAAGGAGTGGCGGTCGAATTTCACCTGCCCGACGAACCAGGTGCTCACCGGTCGCAGCCACTACGGCGATGAGAACGCCGACACCACGTATTCCTGCAGCTTCATCTTCATCAACGGTGAGCAGGTCAGGGTGTCGCTGCTCGACTGGAGTACGCAGATGAAGGAGAAGGACTCCTTCTACGAACCCACCCTGGGGAGCGTCGCGATCGCCGGGCGGATGCACACCGGTGACGAGAACGGCATGACGCGGTACCGCCCCGCGACGCTGTTCTGGCAGGGCCGGCAGGTGCAGTTGATCAGCAAGACCTGGAGCGGCATCTACAAGGAGAACAACCACTCCTGGACCGCTGGACACAACCAGGTCATGACCGGCCGCCTGCACCTCGGGGACGAGAACGGCAAGACCCAGTACCAGTACTCGACGGTGACCTTCGCGGGCTGAACCCACAGACGTACTGGCACGAGAAAGAAGGAAAGACGATGACGAATCACCGCACGACCGTGTCCGCCGCGCTGGCCGTCGCCGCGCTGGCGGCCGTGACCATGGGTTCTCCCGCAGCGGCCGCCGATTACACGATCGAGGTCCGGGCCGGTTCCACCAAGACGATGCCGTCCGAGAAGAACTCCCAGTTCATCTGCCCGGTGAACCAGGTGCTCACCGGCCGCAGGCACGTCGGCGATGAGAACGCCCCGACCACGTACTACTGCGGAACGATCTACATCAACGGGCAGAAGGTCTACGTGCACTCCGGTGACTGGACCCAGCCCCGCAAGGAGAGCGAGGGCTATATCGTCGCCTCGGCCGACCAGGTGCTGGTCGGCAGATGGCACGAGAAGGACGAGAACGGCCCCACGAGGTACCGCACCGCCGCGCTGTACTGGCAGAACCGCCAGGTGAAGGTGACCGGCCCGATCTGGAGCGACCAGTACAAGGAGAGCAGCCACACCTCGATGGCGCCCTCCAACCAGGTCATGACGGGCCGGGTCCATAACGGCGACGAGAACGGCAAGACCCAATACCAGTACTCCAAGCTGGTCTTCACGGACTGACCCGAGGCCACGCTGCGACATGGCTCTGCTCCTGCGCGGCCAGGGGCAGAGCCTGCGCGCGGACGGTGTCCTCATCGGCGGCCACCAGGCGCGCGATCACCGCGACGGTGTTCCCCCCGGCCGAAGCCAACACGATCATCGCCCGCCGGTACCGGACCGAACTGGTGCTGCCCCGGCGGACGATCTGCTGCAGCTTCTGCCCTTCGGCGTCCATCAGTCTTCGTACTCGGACCGGTTCTCCCACCGCGCCTCCTCGCGCCAGCCGGACGTGTAGGACACATCCAACCGACGCCAGCGGCTACACGCGAGACCGGTGAAGGTTTCCGGTCACAGCACTAGGTGGGGTCGGATGCGGTCCGTAGGTGGCGCAGTAGGTCGGAGGCGAGTTGGTTGGACACGCCGAGCCGGGCGCGGAGGGTGTCGCGGCTGATGGGTTTGTGGTGGTGGGCGTGGTAGTCGGTGGCGACCTTGCGGGCGTTGTAGGTGACAGCAGCAATGACAGCAACGTCCCCTTACGGAAGCATCCTTCGACAGTCGCTCACAACCCTCTGACCATGGTCTCGGGTACGCCAGCAGGGTGATTGGTCCGCCTGGCTCGAAAATCGGTCCGTCAGTGGGCAGGCGGCAGCGAACCTCGACCGATGATTTCGGAACTGGTTATGTGAGATTGGGGCGGGGTCAGGCGGCTGACTGGTTGCTCTCTCTCGACCGGGCCGGCTACCCGCACCGTGAGGTCTTCTTCACCAAGGTCCGCGACCGCTTCACCTTGCCCGATTCAGTTGACGAGCTGTGGAGTCGCTGTCGTCAGCGGATGCCACACCTCGTCAACTGTCGACCCGAGGTGATGGACGGGCTGTCTCGACTCCGTGCGTCCGGCTGGGAGGTGGCGATCGTCACCAACGGAACCGCGGACAACCAGCTCGGGAAGATCCAGCGGACGGGACTGGCCGAGGCCGTCGACGCCTACGCGCTCTCAGGGGTCGACGGCATCCGTAAGCCCGACATCGGTCTGTTCAAGGTCGCGGCCAAGCGCTGTGGCGTGATCCTGGCCGAGGGGGGATGGATGGTCGGTGACCACCTCGTTGCCGACATCGGCGGAGGACGCGCAGCCGGTCTGCGTACGATCTGGGTCGACCGAGGCACGTGGCCCGACCACGATCATGACGCTGATCATGTCGTCACTGACGTGCTCCAGGCCCTGGAGATCCTGCACGCCGAGTGGTGATCGAGCGGCTGTGCCGTAGCCCCGAGGAGGCATGCCGTACAGCACGGAAGTACAGCAACAGGGCCGCACAACCCCTCACGTCAACATCCACCATCACACGCTTGAGCAGGCCGAGGAGCTCCCCAGGTGGTGACCGGCTCCCCTTTGCAAGCAGGATGTCAGGAGTTCGAATCTCCTAGGCTCCACCAGCCAGAACACCTCTTAACGGATCTTGGTGTGCGGCACTCGGGCCATTAGCTCACAGGGACCGGCACGGCCGCCCCGCCGTCGTTCTTCCTCTGCTCGGCCTCCACGCGTGCGCTCAGCGCGTTGGCGATCTTCTGATCGGCGTCCCGCGGCGCGTGCTGATCAAGCGGCGGCGCGCCGCGCCGCCGTACCCGGCCCTCTGCCGCCCGGGCGTGCGGCGTGGGCGCCGGTCCCGGCCGGAGGCGACCCGGGCCGTCCACCGACCCACGCACTCGCCGGACCCAAGGCACTCACCGACCACCGGCACGCCGCCACATCAGCCCTGAGATCGATGAACCATGACATCGGCTCCCAACAACGGCCCGTTCAAGACGTCCGGAGTCAATACGACACCGGTCAACCGCGCCGCGAGCATCAGAGCCCCGTCCACTATCGGGCGATCGAACCTCCCCTCCTCGTTCTCCTCATCCTCCTCATCGTCTTCAATGCTCAGTTCGTACGCAGGATCAAAGCCCACGTCCCTCATCAGGTCCACCAGACGATCCGGATCACTCCCATACCGCTCTGCGGGATCTATCGGATCAAAGACGGTTACCTGTTCTCCGTCAACGGCATAGGCAAAGCAGTCGGCCGCATCATCATGCCGCTGTACCGACACGGCCTCCGTCCCCACCGATAGCGCTTGCAAGGCGTCCAACGACTCCCTGCCGAACACCTCGATGAGCACGGTCCAGCCATCCAGGTGCCCCGCCAGGATCTTGTTAGGGGTGGGAGGAAAGGGCCACTCATCCATCAGCTCCTCATGGGTGAGCGACCGGATGCTCCCCTCTTCGACGCCCACACGCCGAAACGCCTCGGCCTCGTCGAGCCCCCGTACAAAGGTCAGACACCATATGCCAAGGAGCGCATAGTCACGGGCAAGCCAGGCGACATCGTCACGAGTGATCTCCATGCTGCACGCTTCCTACCGTTCTCCTGGACGTGCTGCCACAGTAACGAGCAGTTCCGACAATCACACCGCCCCCGAGTTCTATGGTCTTGGGCGCCATTCGCCTCCGGCGGGGGCCTCCGACTCCGGGATGGTCGCCAGGGCAAGGGCTGAGGTCGTAGGTGGCTGGCGACGGGAAGATCCGGCGGGGGAGGCGTGTGCGTCCGCACGGGGTTCTCAGATCGTGCCATTCGCGTGCCGGTAAGGCCGGGGAACAACGGGGAATCAGGGGGACTCACGGACAGGGCGAGACCGCCTCTGACCAGCGCCGCAGCAGATCACAGGGTCGCGTACCGAGATCTTCCAAACTGGTGGTCATGCGTGGAGCAGGATGTGCTGATCAAGCGCGTCGCAGCAGATATCGAAGCCGCTGTGCCGGGGGCATTCGACCTCACCAGACCGTGAGCAGTAGTAGATGTCCGAGCAACCGCAGTCAGAGAACTCGGGTAGAGGATCGGGAAGACTGTTCTTGATCGTGGACATGCGTTGAGGATCCCACGTCGCGAGGAAGAACCGGGACGACCGCCGGGCCATTAGCGGGCCATTAAGGGCGGTCAACAGGGGTCAGTCACGGTCACTCGCGGGGAGCCCTCCGCCCAGCTCACGGCCTGCACAGCCCGAGATCAGACCGATTTGCAAGCAGGATGTCAGGAGTTCAAATCTCCTAGGCTTCACTCAAAGTTCCTCACGGGAACAGGCTCCCGAGAACAGCCTGCCCCGAGGCTCGCTCAACCCGTAGTCCCGCACGGTATCACCGTGTGAGTGTTCGTATTGGCCCCGGCGCTGTCGCTGCTGTTCTCCCGATGAGCAGAGGATCGCGTCGTGGCTGGTGTGGCCATCGGAGATGTGTCAGCGGTCAGTTCATGCCTCCAGTAACTACCAGTTGAGCATCCGGTCGGCGCGGGCTTGCCAGCGCCGGTCGCGGTATTCGATCTGGATTGGGTAATTGAAGCTTTCGGTTACCAGCTCGGTGGTGAGTACATCGTGTGCAGGGCCGGAGGCGAGGACCCGGCCTTCTTTGATGAGCACGGCGTGCGTAGTTGTCTCGGGCAGTTCTTCAAGGTGGTGGGTGACGAGCACGGTCGCGAGGTCTGGTTGCGAGCGGTGCAGGTGATCGACTGTTTCGAGGAACCGTTCCCGTGCGGCCACGTCCAGGCCGGTCGACGGCTCGTCGAGTAGCAGCAACGGCGGATCAGGCAGTAGAGCCCTGGCGATGAGGGTTCTGCCGCGTTCGCCCTGTGACATGGTGGGCCAAGTCGCACCGTCCAGCTCTTTGAGGCCGAGCATCTCGATGAGGTATTCGGCGCGGGCCAGGATGTCGGGTTCTGCTTCCCAGCGGTTCATGAGTTCGGTTGTACCGGTCGCCCCGGTGAGGACGACCTGCCGCACGGTGAGCGCGGAGCGCAGCGGATGGCGGGGGTTGACGTGTCCGATGGACTCGCGCAGCTTGCGTATCTCGACGCGGCCGAGCTGGTGCCCGAGAACGTGGACGGAGCCGCGGGTGGGGTGTTTTTCGGCGCCGCACATACTCAGGATCGTGCTCTTGCCTGCCCCGTTGGGGCCGATGAGCGCCCAGTGCTCGCCCGCGTGGACAGTGAGGTTGATGTCGGTGAGAATCTGCCGCAATTCGCGGACGAAGTCCACGCTGTCCAAGCGCAGTATCTCGGTGGCGGTCAAGTGTGCTCCTTCCTTGCTCATGTCAATGTGTGTTCTCAGGGATGATCGCCTTGTGGTGCTCGATGCGGCGATCAGTCAGGACGCAGGACAGCCGGACAAGACCTGCCCGCCCGTGGTCAGGCTTCCAGGCCATGGAGCTGCTACGTGAGACCCTCTCTGAGGGTCAGCAGGTGGGTACGGCTGCGTTCTGCGGCGGCGGTCTCTTCCCGGTCGGCGATCGCGTCGGCCAGTTCGGTGTGGGCGGCGTGGTCGGCGTCGCTGCCGAACTCTTTACGGATACGGAGCATGTCGATCATCGCTTCGCGCAGTCGCGGGGTGAAGCTGTCGAACAGCTCGATAAGGACCGGGTTGTGGGCGGCGGCGACGATAGCGCGGTGGAAAGCGGTGTCGGCATCGACGTGGCTTTCGATGTCGGATCGGTGCTCGGCTCGCTGCGCAAGTGCGCGGCGGATGGCACGCAGGTCTGCGGGGGTGCGCCGCGCGGCGGCGAGGGCGGCGGCTTCTGTCTCGATGGCGATGCGCGCTTCGATGACGGACACGATCCCGGCTCGGCGAAGCACCACGTCCCAGTCCTCTGGCGCGTCGAGCGCGGTGACGAACACACCGGCGCCTTGGCGTGAGGCGAGCACGCCACGACCGGCGAGCTGACGGATCGCCTCGCGGACGGTGGAGCGACCGACGCCGAGCTGCGGCGCCAGGCTGGTCTCGCCGGGCAGCTTCTCGCCCAGACCCCACTCACCGGACCTGATCCGCTCCAGCAGCAGCTCGGCGGCCTGATCCGCCAATGGTGCCCGCCTCACCTGCGCCATATTTACGACCCTCTCTCTGCTCTGCTTGTCTGAGGAGTTGTGTTAGAGTCTACTCATGTTCTCTGTCGAGCTCCTTCTTCTTCGCCGCCACGGCGGGGCCTAGCTAGACCGGCTCCCTGTCGTGGAGCCGAACCCTGTGCCGGTCGCCAGGACCGAAGAAGAAGGAAACCCTCGACATGACCACGACATTGTTCCCCCGCATCTCCACGCCCGCCGGCCCGGTGCCCGAGCAGGCACCGTCTTGGAACCGGCAGCGGCACTCGCAGATGCCCTCGCACCGTTACGCCGACGTGTACTCCCGTGTGGACGTGCCCCTCGCCGAGCGGGACTGGCCGACCCGCCGCCTCACGACCGCTCCGTTGTGGGTGCCGGTCGATCTGCGCGACGGCAACCAGGCGCTCGCCGAGCCGATGGACCCGTCCCGCAAGCGCCGCTTCTTCGAGCTCATGGTGGCGATGGGCTACAAGGAGATCGAGGTCGGTTATCCCTCGGCGTCGCAAACCGACTACGACTTCGTGCGGCTGATCGCCGAGACCGACATCGCCCCCGACGACGTGACGATCGTCGTG
This sequence comes from Streptosporangium sp. NPDC001681, assembly GCF_040298085.1. Classification (NCBI taxonomy): domain Bacteria; kingdom Bacillati; phylum Actinomycetota; class Actinomycetes; order Streptosporangiales; family Streptosporangiaceae; genus Streptosporangium; species Streptosporangium sp. NPDC001681. The sequence continues at coordinate 16,684 of NZ_JBEOZN010000113.1, forward strand.
TTCACCCCGGCCCGGCGCGACCTGATCGACCGCACCGTCGCCTCCATCCGCGGGATCACCAACCCCGTGGTGATCCACATGTACACCGCGACCGCACCGACCTGGCGCAGCATGGTGCTCGGCTACGAACCGGATGACCTGAAACAGCTCATCCTCAGCGGCGGCCGTGACGTGCTGGAGTTCGCGGGCGACCTGCCGAACGTCCGTTTCGAATTCTCGCCCGAGGTGTTCAATCTCACCGAACCCGACTATGTGCTCGACATCTGCGACGCGATGACCGGGCTGTGGGATGCCACCCCGGCGCGGCCGGTGATTTTGAACCTGCCCGCCACGGTCGAGGTCGCCACCCCGAACGTGTACGCCGATCAGATCGAGTACATGCACAAGAACCTCTCCCGCCGCGACAGCGTGATCCTCTCCATCCATCCGCACAACGACCGGGGCACCGGCATCGCCTGCGCCGAATTGGCCGTGCTCGCCGGCGCCGAGCGGGTCGAGGGCTGCATCTTCGGTAACGGCGAGCGCACCGGGAACGTGGACATCGCCACGCTCGCACTGAACATGCACGCCCAAGGCATCGATCCGATGATCGACTTCTCCGACATCGACGAGATTCGCCGCACTGTCGAGCACTGCAACCGCATCGAGGTACACCCGCGCCACCCCTACGTCGGTGACCTGGTGCACACCGCGTTCAGCGGCACTCACCAGGACGCGATCCGCAAGGGTTTCGCCGAACACCGCGCCCGCGCCGCCACCGAGGGCCGACCTGAACGAGAGCTGGAATGGCGGGTACCATACCTGCCGATCGATCCGGCCGACATAGGCCGCGACTACGACGCGGTGATCCGCGTCAACTCCCAATCTGGCAAGGGCGGCATCGCCTACCTGCTGGAAACTGAGTACGGCGTCGAGCTGCCCCGCAGATTGCAGATCGACTTCGCCCGCCACGTTCAGCAGCACACTGACACCACCGGCGGTGAGGTCACCGCCGCCGAGCTATGGGATTCCTTCCGCAGTCTCTACCTCCACCGGCCCGCGCCCACCGATCCCGTCGTCCTGGTCGGGTACGACACTTCGGAGACAGTCGGGCAGACCCGCACCCGTGTCAGCCTCCGCATCGACGGAACCGAACAGACCAGCACACACACAGACATCGGTCCCGTCGAAGCACTCACTGCAGCGCTCGACGCCCACGGCATCCGGATCGACGTGCTCAGCCTGCACCAGACCAGCGTCGGCGCCGGCAACGACAGCGATGCACTGACCCTGCTCGAATACCGCACCGAGGACACCATCGGCTGGTCCGCCGGCCAGGAACGCTCCGTCCTCGCCGCGAGCATGGCCGCCGTGATCGCCGCCGCGAACACCATCAAGCGCGCCCCAGCCTTGGCCAGTATCCATTGACCGCTTCTGCGTCCACTCGACCACCGGCGTCAGGTGGCACCATGTGACCCCCCAACAGGGCGCGGTATCGATCCCAATCCCTCGCCCTGTCTCCTTCCCCATACCCGATCGGCCGGACGCAAGTTCCCATGAGTTCTCATGACCGGCCCTTATCCGCGGCGGCAATCCTTGCCCGGACACGCACGGTTCACCGTCCCGTGGGTCCGGTCGCTTATGACTGCGTGAAGGTCATCGTGGTCAGGTCGGGCTCCGCGATGGCCAGTGGCTCGCCGGAGCCGCCGGGGCCGTGGTCGGCGAAGACCGTCATGGGGTGGAAGTCGAAGGTGTGTTTCCAGGTCGGGGCGGCGTGTTGTTTGTCGGAGTGGGTGATGACGATGGTGGTGTTGAGATCGAGGGGGCAACTCGCCGTCGCTGCCTGGCGCCATCGTTGCTGCCAGTTCCCAGGCGCGCTGGCGGGCGAGGGCGCGAGCTGCGCGCAGGGCTTTGAGCGCCTTGGTCGCCAACGCTTACCTCGTCTGATGCCTTCCGCAGACCCGGTTTTCTCGAGAGCAGCAGATGCGTCAGCGAGCGCCTGGACTCCGGCGGCGTTCTCACGGAAGCGCAGCGCGACCTTCTCGGTGCCCGAGTGAACCGGCTTGAGCAACGTCTGCACTCGTGCGATCTCCTGCTGGTCCTTCGGCATATCGAGGTGGCATCAGGTCTGCGATAGCTCGAAGCGACGAGAGGCCGACCCGTGCGGTTAAGGCGGTGGGTTTGGCTGGCGAATCGTCCAATGACGCCGGGCGTTCCCGCGGCGTGCAGTACAGCAGCCGGATACAGCAACGTCGCCTCACCCGATTAGACGCCACCAGTCTCCTACCACCGCTTGAGCAGGGAGAGGAGGCCTCTACGTCGTGACCGGCTCCCGTTTGCAAGCAGGATGTCAGGAGTTCGAATCTCCTAGGCTCCACCAGCCAAAACACTCAGTCTGTGATCATGAAAACCGGGCTTGAGTGACTATCTGGGTGACTAAGCCTCCCGCCCGCCTCCGAAGAGACCGTCCATCGCCGTCGCGCCTTCCTGCATGACGGGCCGGATCTGGAGACGGTAGACCGTCTCGGTGACCATGGTGTTGGCATGGCCGACCAGCCGGGAGATGTGCTCGATGGGAACGCCGGAGTCCGAGAGCAGCGAGACGAAGCTGTGCCGCATCTCCCGGGGCGTCCACTCCGTGTCGACCAGCCCGGCGTCTTTGAGGATCTTCCGGAAGTCCCGCCGGACGTTGCCGGCGCTCAGCGCGGTCCCGTTCTTCGTGCAGAACACCAGCCTGCCGGTTCCGCCGTGGTCGGTGGTCCCGCTGGTGAGCCCGGTCCGTCACCGGGCCTGCTGTGCTGCGGCTCAGCTGTTCGCGCGGATGGTCTTGTTGATCCAGTCGCTGTAGGCGGGCACGTTGGTGTAGAGGCCGGGACCCTGCTCGCAGGAGGGGCTCTTGGCGCCTGGGCCGGAGGTGACGCCGATCAGCTCCCACCTGTTGTTGCGGCCGCGCTGGATCTGGGGGCCGCCGGAGTCGCCGTTGCAGGCCATGGCCTTGGGCTTCTGGCTGACGGTGCACAGGCGGGTGTCATCGGCGAAGCCGGGGCCGCACTCGGAGACCGCGCCACGCCGGGTGTCGAGCTGGCGCAGCTTCTTGGCCATCTTCCACTCAGCCGGGTTGGTGCTGAACTTGGTGATGCCGAAGCCGATGATCCGGGTCGGCGTGCCGGGCTTGACCGCCTGCTCGGCGATCTTGATGGGCTTGATGCTGACTGGGCGGTCCAGGCGGACCAGCGCGATGTCGTTCTTGTTGGGTGAGTTCTGGGCGTAGTCCGGGTGCAGGAACGCCTGCGCGATCTTGCGGACGGTTCCGCCGGACTTGCGCTTGTCGCTGCCGATGCGCACCGTCCCCTTCGAGATCGAGCCGATCTCCATGTCGAGGCAGTGCGCGGCGGTCACGACCCACTGTGGGTTGATCAGGGCCGCGCCGCAGTTACCGTCCGTCAGGCCCATGAGCGGGGCCGTGGTCGGGATGGTCGCCATGAAGGGGTAGGACTCGGTGGACTTGGAGCCGTTGATGATCGCTCCGGCGCTCCCGGCAGTGACCGCGAGGCAGGCCGCGCCGGCCAGCGCGACGACGGCGGAGCGGGAGACGATACGGCGGAATGAGGTGGTGTCAGACACGAGTGAAGCCCTTAATCGGTTGTTTGTGACGTTATGAAGCTATATGTCCGGCTTCTCCGAGGTGACCATGCCAGCAGGCCAACACGCGGTAGGGATAACCCCACCCGACCAGGGCAGATGCGCCCAGCGGCGCCCTGGCTACTCGAGTCGATGGGTGGCACCTCTACGAAGCTTTGATGACTGCCCAGAACGCCGAAGCTTGACGACGCGGCTGCTGTACTGAATCTGAAAGCTCGACGTGACGCGCGATCATGCCGCTGACCTGCAGCGATAGATAGCCTTCGGGTAACGTCCACCTTTGATCGTCAGTACAGCAACCGGGCCGCACAAGCACTTACATCGACAGGCGCCACCACACGCCGGAACAGGCCGAGACATGGCCGATCTGGTGACTGGCTCCCGTTCGCAAGCAGGATGTCAGGAGTTCGAATCTCCTAGGCTCCACCCACTCGAAAGCCCAGGTCAGGGACCATTTTCCCCACCTGGGCTTTGATCGTTATTCGGCCTCGTTGCATGCCCGATCCACTCTTGAGTTGTCCTCGTGCGAGGCTGTCGAACTGCCCGGTCACCTGGTGCCGTCGCTCGTCGGTCGCGTGCTGGTAGATGATCGCGGCGCGTGTGCTGGAGTGGCCCATGCGGTCCATGAGCTCTCGCAGTGATGCGCCCGTGCTGGTCGCCAGGGTGTTCCCCGTGTGTTGGAGATCGTGAAAGTGGACCTTCGGGACACCGGTCTTCGTGAGCGCCTTGGTCCAGAAACGGCGGTTGAAGTTGCTGTTCCACAGCGGCCCGTCGTCCGGCCCCACGTACGGGGTCGAGCCACAGGACGTTGAGCGTGCCGCAGATGGAGCAGCGCAGCCCGTCGAGGAAGTACGCCAGGCCAGTCATGCCGACCACCTGCCGTACTCGCCGCCCCGGCTGGCGTGTGATCTCATCTGCGCACTCACAAGCGATTTGGTCGGCCGGGGAGATTTGCGCGAATGATCTGGGCAGAGTCGGTGGGAGGGCCCTTGGCCGTCGTAGAGACGAGTGCGTTGGGCGAATGGACCGGTTGCGAGGGGGATTACGAGCGGGCCTGTGCCATCGCCTACACCGCAGACCCCAATTCGCCATCCCATGAGGCACTGCGCTTCCTCCTGCAGTGGTTCGCAGCCCAACCGGCCAAAACGATCACGGGGACGAGTCACCTCTTCATAAGTGATCACCTATGAAGAGGTGACTTGGGCAACGGTTGGTGCGCTTCATGAGGACGGTCAATTGGGGGTGCCGGTAAGCGCATGTCGTATGCCCCAAATCGGGATGATTTAGTTCGTGTCGCCTGCTGGTCCCATAAGATGATGAAGCGCCGGGCTGTGCCATTCCGGGTAGATAGAGGAGCCTAGGTGGCCGATTCGCCAGCCGACCGACCCAAGATGGTCGGCGACGCCGCCGGCAATGTTGGTCTATTCGGGCGCGACGGCGATCTCCGCGTACTCCGCTCCTTGGTGGAGCGCGCCCGGCATGATGGCGGAGCGCTGCTGTTGTTCGGCGAGCTCGGTGTCGGAAAGACGGTGCTGCTGGACGCGGCGAGCGCGTACGCCGAGGCAGCCGGTACGCACGTCTTGCGGGCATCAGGCACGCAGTTCGAGGCGGCTCACAGCTTCTCCACGCTCCATCAGGCCTTGTATCCACTGGTGGGCGATCTCGACGCGTTGAACCCGGTACACCGCAGGGCGCTCGGCGTTGCGCTGGGTCTTCGAGGCGGTTCCCCGCCGGGCCTGCTGGTGATCGCGAACGCGGCCTTGGCGCTCTTGTCCCACGCGGCGGTGACCCGGCCCATGCTGGTGGTCGTCGACGACCTGCCGTGGCTCGATCGGGCCAGCGCCATGGTCCTGGCGATCGTCGCCCGCCGGGTGGCGGGCAGGCGGGTCGGTTTCCTGGCCGCCTACCGGTCCGGCGACGAAAGCTTCTTCGACCGTGCCGGCCTGCCCGATCACGAGGTGCGGCCGCTTGCGGACGAGGCCGCGGACGCGCTGGCGGCGCACTGGTTCCCCGCGCTCGTGCCCGCGGTGCGGCGACGTCTCCTGGCGGAGGCGCAGGGGAACCCGCTGGCTTTGCTTGAGCTTCCCCTCACGCTGTCGGGCCGGCAACGATCCGGTGTCGCGCGTCTGCCGGAGGTGCTGCCGTTGAGCGGCCGTCTCCAAGCGGCGTTCGAGTCGCGGATCAGCGGGCTGCCGTTGTCGGCACGACAGGTGCTGCTGCTGCTGGTGCTGGACGGCACGGGCAGCCTGCGCGCGCTGGCGGCGCTCGGCGCCGACGCGACGGCGCTGGCCCCGGCCGAGCGGGCGGGGCTGGTCTCCGTTGAAGAGGGGGCCGGCCGGGTGAGGTTCCGGCATCCGTTGACGCGTTCGGCGGTCGTCAACCTGTCCACAGCGGAGGAACGGATGCGGGCGCACGCGATGCTCGCCGAGCGGCAGTCGGACAGTCCGGAGCGCAGAGCCTGGCATCTGGCCCACGCCACGGTCGGTACGGACGAGCGGGTGGCGCAGCTGCTGGAGAAGGCGGCTCACACGGTCCGCGCACGCGGCGACGCGGCCGGTTCGGTCACCGCGCTGCTGCGGGCTGCCGATCTCAGCCCGGTCGGCGCCGACCGGAGCCGTCGGCTCGCCCAGGCGGCGTACTTCGGGGCGGTGATGACCGGCGACCTGCGGGAGGTGCCGCGCCTGCTTGCCGACGCTCTGCAGGGCGAGAGCGGGAGCGCCCGATCGCTGGTCTCAGCCGTCGCGGCCGCCCATCACCTGCTGCTCAGCGGCGAGGGAGACGTCGACACCGCGCACCGGCTGCTGGTTGGCGCTATTGAGATGCAGCCCACGCCCTACGACAGCGAGGACGACACGCTCGTCGAAGCGTTCTACACCCTGGGCTGGGTCTGCTACTTCGGCGGGCGAGCTGAGCTGTGGACGCCGTTCCACGCGGCGTTCGCTCAGCTTGCCGCGCCGGTTCCGGAGCTGCTCACCCTATTGGTGGGTACCTTCGCCGATCCGGCCCGTACGGCGTCCACGCTGCTCGCCCGGATCGAGGCGGCGATCGCCGATCTGGGTGAGCACGGTGACCCGGTCTGGAGCGTCCGTGTGGGGCTGGCCGCGATGTTCGTGGATCGGCTGACCTTGTGCCGGACCGCCTTGTGGCGCATCCTGCGCGACCATCGTGATGGCGCCGCAGTGACGCTGACCCTGCACGCCCGGTCGTTGCTCGGGCTGGATCAACTCATCACCGGTGAGTGGGATGAGCTGCGGGCTCTGGCCGAGGAGCACGTCGAGCTGTGCCGGCTGCACAACTATCGGCTGCTGGAATGCCTGGGGCTGTACCTGTTGGCGATGCTGACCGCTGCCCGTGGCGACTATGAGGCCACCAAGGCGCTGACCGATCGGATGACGGTGTGGGCGACGCCGCGGCGGGCCGGGCTGGTGCGGCGTATCGCGGCCCAGGCTCTGATACTCGACGCGCTGGGCCGCGGGGATTTCGAGGAGGCCTACCGGCACGCGATGACGATCACGGCCGCCGGCGAGCTGGCCAGCCATGTGCCGCACGCGTTGTGGGTGATCATGGATGTCGTCGAGGCGGCGGTGCGCACTGGGCGAACGGCGGAAGCGGTCGCGCACGTCGAGGCGGTACGGGCCTGCGAGGTTGCCGTGCTGTCGCCGCGGCTGGCCATGACCGTGGACGCCGCGGCTGCCTTGGTGGCGGGCGACGAGGACGCGGTCATCCTGTTCGAGCGGGCGCTTTCCGTGGTCGACGGCGAGCACTGGCCGTTCGATCGCGCACGTATCGCCCTCGCCTACGGAGAGAAGCTACGGCGTAACAAAGCGGCTATCGAGGCCCGTCGGCACCTCACCAATGCCCTGTACGCATTCCAGCGGCTGGAGGCCCGGCCATGGGCCCAACGGGCCGCGAGTGAGCTGCGCGCGACCGGGCAAAGCATCGGCCACCTCGCCCCCACTGGTCCGGGATCCCTCACCCCGCAGCAGCGTGAGATCGCCGAACTCGCAGCCGCCGGGTTGACCAACAAGCAGATCGGCGAACGGCTCTTCCTGTCGCCCCGGACCGTTGGGACCCACCTCTATCAGCTCTTCCCGAAGCTCGGCATCACCTCACGCGCCGCCCTGCGCGACGCGCTGGCCGGCCTCGACGACGAGGCGCCGCCGCCCGCGATCCCCTGAAGGCGCCAGTCATTTGACGCAATCGAGCATGGCCTACGGCTGCCTACTGTCCTTCACGTCTGCATCACACCAGTACGCGAGGAGGAAGCATCATGAGTTCCACTGCGGCCAACGTTGTGCTCGTGCACGGTGGTTTCGTCGACGGGTCGGGCTGGCAGCCCGTCTATGACCTGCTCAAGCGGGACGGCTACCGGGTCAGCATCGTCCAGAACCCCACGCTGACGCTGGACGGGGACGCTGAGGCCACCCGGCTGATCCTGGACCGCCAGGACGGTCCCACCGTGCTCGTCGGACACTCCTACGGTGGCGCGGTTATCAGCGAGGCCGGTAACCACCCGCGGGTGTCGGCGCTGGTCTACATCGCCGCGTTCGCGCCCGACAAGGGCGAGTCCGTGAACACGCTCATCGCCGACCCGCTGCCGGGCGCGCCGGTGCCACCGATCCTGCCCCCGGTCAACGGGTTCCTCTTTCTCGACCGGGACAAGTTCCACGCCTCCTTCGCGGGCGACCTACCGGCCTCGCAGGCTGAGTTCCTCGCCGACTCGCAGGTGCCGTGGGGCATCGGCGCGCTCGGCGGCACCGTCACCGAACCCGCCTGGCGCACCAAGCCCAGCTGGTACCTGGTCGCCACCGACGACCGGATGATCCCGCCACCGGCTCAGCGGGCTATGTCCGAGCGTGCGGGCGCCACAGTGGTGGAAGCCGTCGGCAGCCATGCCATCTACGTCTCCCGGCCGGAGGCCGTCGCCGCGCTGATCAAGAAGGCGGCTGCCGGCGGCTGAGCGAACGGCTTGCAGGAGGTCCGGTGGACACCCTCGCCCGTGTCCACCGGCTGCCGGGCTTTCTACGCTCACCTGCATCGCGAGCGAGCGACTACTCGCGTCGGTGTCACGGATCGTCTCGAACACCTCGGCCGCTCGCACGTAGGCTTGACGGCTCTCGCCAGTCCGGCCTTCCTCAGCAGCAGCGCGGCGAGTATCTCCAGAGTGTGGGCATGCCGGTAGGCCGACCAGCCGGGAGATGTGCTCGATGGGAACGCCGGAGTCCGAGAGCAGCGAGACAAAGCTGTGCCGCATCTCCCGGGGCGTCCACTCCGTGTCGACCAGCCCGGCGTCTTTGAGGATCTTCCGGAAGTCCCGCCGGACGTTGCCGGCGCTTAGCGCGGTCCCGTTCTTCGTGCAGAACACCAGCCTGCCGGTTCCGCCGTGGTCGGTGGTCCCGCTGGTGAGCCCGTCGTTCTCCCAGAGCTTGCGAAGCGCCTCGACGCAACGCTGTGGCAGCTTGAGGGTCCGGCGAGACTTGACGGTCTTGGTGTCGCCGCTCTGCCGCACCGACCGCCACACGTAGACGGCGTACTCGGTGTGCTCCCACCCCGGGACTTGGCCTACGTCATGCGCGGACGCGGCTCCTTCGTCCGCCCCATGCCCGAGCGTCAGGTCATCCTCATCAGCCACCAGAGCAGGCCCGACCTGGCCGCCCCCGGCAACCATCCCGATATCCAAAGCCATCCTCATCATCCGCCGCACCATGGCCGACCAGAACGGCCACCCGATCGAGATCACCGAGGTCAAGGCCCCCGCCAACCGCTACGAGATCGGCTGCAGCGCCGAACTGGCCGATGATGTGAGCGCGGTGTTCACCCCCGAAGAACTAGCCGACAATGGCATCGCCCTGACGATCTGAAAAACGTATGCTCGCTCGGTGTCTCCGCCACTCAGCGTGGGAACACCAAAAACTCAATATGGATGCGGCAGTGATAGAAGGCGGCGTTGAGCGTTTTACGGGCCTAGTCTTTTTATTCTCTGGACATCGTCCGGTTTGGGCTCGTGTGCCCTGCCGCCAGGGTGGACTTCCGGTGGAATCGGAACGTAGGAGGTGCCGTCAGGGTGAAATTCGTGTCTGGCTAGCCACCTACGTTTGAATCGGTCCTTGGCCGGCAGTAGAACAAGGTAGACAACTACAGATGCTCCCAGTTGGCTTAAGAAAAACAGATGGGTCACGTGCGACGTAAGCAACTGGGTCAACGTGCTGCACAGGCTCGTCCAGAGCATGGTGGAGGCTATATGCCGCTCGTAGAAGAACTGGCCTTGGATATCGTCTCTGGCCCACCAGCGATACTCCCAGGGCACCTGGATGCCAAACAGCCGGTAGAGAAGCCAGTGCCCTACCGGCGGGCGCTCGCGCAGGCGCAACATGAGCCCGCTACGGAGCACGTCCAGGCCGTCACGCAAGGTCGGGCTGCTCTGTCCTGGCTCGGCCAGGTCCATCAGGGTGCTCAGGAGTTCAGCGCCGCGGAACTCCCGGAAACGGGGCGGGTAGGCCAGGCGCATCAGCAACCGGCAGCGACGCTCGTAGGTGGAGGCGGCGTCGGAACTCGTCACATCCCCATCCCGGGCTGGAGGCTCAAGCGACGCTGAGCGGTAGCGGCCAGGCGCGTCAGGCGGGCGGTCTCCTCGGCCAGCACCTGACGACCGTGTCCGGTGAGGTCGTAGTAACGGCGATGACGGCCGGAAACGACCTCCTCCTTGACCACGATCACCAGTCCATCGCCAGCCAGCCGATCCAGAGCACCGTAAAGGGTGCCCGCGCCAAGGCGTACACGCTCTTCGGACAGCTCCCGCACCGCTTTGATCACCCCGTAGCCATGGAGCGGGCCTTGGGACAGGGCCAGCAGGATCAGGTAGCTCTGCTCGCGTAGCGCCATACCTGATATATATCGTCATTCGTACTATTGGTTCAAGAGCAACTAGCCACTGTCCAGTCCCAGGAGATGGGACCTCCGATGAGGCTAAGTCGTCAAGGCAGTCCGCCTGCGGCGGCCTGCGCGCGCCGGGCGGTCGCTGGCCGCGCTGCGGCTCTCCGGCCGGTCGCGGCCGCGCCGCCCACGCGCTTGAACCGCCGTGATGGATAGCGAGACAAGTGAGGCGCGTTCCAAACCGGCTACGAGTTGTACACGCCGACCTCCCCAGAGCCATGCGAGGAAGCGGCTATGACCTCTCTCACAGTAGGGCGTTTGGTCACCGATGGGTGATACCTGACGGCTGCGCGACATCTACCAGGTAGATGACACGACACGCACCGAAACGGTGGAGGAGAGGCCGCGTGTGAGTGATGAAGAAAGCTTCACCCGCATGTTCCAGGACCATTACGAGTCGGTTCTGCGGTACGCCTGGCGACGGGTTGGTCCTGCGGAAGCTCCAGACATAACCGCCGAGACGTTCAAGATTGCCTGGGAGAAGTACGAGCGATTCCCCCGAGAACAACCGCTGCCCTGGCTGTACGCGACCGCTCGGAATCTCACGCTGAATCTGATCAGACGAGACAACCGGCGAGATGAACTCGCCGGTCCATCGAGTGAGGGCCTGAAGCACCACGGTGTCGAAGCAGACCACGCCACCACGGTCGTCGCCCGACAAGCGGCACTGGCCGCGCTGAACAGTCTGAGCGAAGACGATCGGGAACTGGTGCTCTTGATGTCTTGGGAAGGACTCGACCTCCGCGGGGCTGCGAAGGTTGTGGGCTGCTCCCGGCCGACAGCTGCCATGCGACTGCATCGCGTACGAAAACGACTACGACGCTTGCTCGGAGAAGAGCCACAATCCGTCGCTGCTCGCCAGCCTTCCTGCCAGGGGAATGCCGTATGACCAATGATCTCAAGCAGTTGATGACCACGCTCCAGACGCATGACCCCGCCAGTCATGTCCGAGCGGATCCCCTGGTGCTGTCCGCCACCCTCCAGAGCGTTATCGCTGACACGGCACGGGCACCTCGGGCGATCAAACCACGCTGGTCCTGGGGGAGGTGGCTCACCCTCATTCCCATCACCGCCCTCCTGGTGGGAGCAGCGGTCGTCATGCATCCCGACGAAATTGGTCCTATGACTCTGGGGCCGGCCAAAGCGTTGGCTTTCACCAAGAATGGTGACTACATCGACGTCAGGATCGTGGAACCGGATGCCGACCCCGAGCGATATCGGCAGGACTTCGCGGCACATGGCCTGAACGTCGAATTGAAGATGGAACCCGCATCGCCCAGCCTCGTCGGCGCGATGGTCTCCATCTCATCTCCCCAAAGGATGGTGGTGTTCCACAGCGACGGATTCGAAATCAAGGATGGAAATAGAAGCCCTAGAATCAAGAAAATCGAAGGGGCCGACTGCGGCAAGATGTGGTGCCTGGCCGGAGTGAGTATTCCTGTCGGTCTGCGCAGCCCTTTCGAGGTCACTTTTGGGCGGGCTGCTCGGCCTGGTGAACGGTATGAGATCTCGGGAGATCCGACCGCTCGCGGCGAGATTCTGGAAGGAATGGAGCTGGCGAACAGGACGGTAGGTGAGGTCAAGCTCATGCTTCAGCAGCGGCATGCCACCGTCTCGCGCTACTACCAGGCTCCTCCTGAGCCCTCTCCTCGTGACGGCTCTGGCTTGGATGTGACCGAGCTCCCCCTCCAGGCGGAAGATGTTCCCGACACCTGGTACATACACGAGGTGTTGGGCGGCCATGAAAAGAACACGGTAAGGCTCATCGTCGCGCCCCAGCCCACCGCCAACCCACACTGAGCGGCCTTCACACCTGCACGGCTGCGTCCTCAACAGTCCACAGAGGGTGCAGCCACGCTTATAGAAGCGCTTCAGCAGTAAGCCTGAAACCATAAGCCGCAGCGCGGATGCTCAGCCCCTACGCGCCAAGATCCTGACTGTCGCGGGGCTTCCGTTCCTTGGGCCTGGCGGCACTGCGGTACGGATCCCCTTGCCACCGGATGAGCGGGCTGGTCATCTGCCGGGGTGCTGTACGGCAGCGGGATACAGCAACCCCGCCTCACACGATCACACGCCACCGGTCCGTATCTGCTGCGTGATCAAGGCAAGGAGCCCTCTACGTCGTGACTGGCTCCCGTTTGCGAGCAGGATGTCAGGAGTTCGAATCTCCTAGGCTCCACCAGCCAGAACACTTCTCAACGGGTCTTGGTGTGCGGCATCCGGGCCATTAGCCCTCCCTCAGGTCGTTTCGCCGTCGTCGTTCTTCTGTTCGGCTTCCACCCGTGCGCTCAGCGCGTCGGCGGTCCTCTGATCGGCGTCCCGCGTGGCGTGCTGGTAGATCAGTGCGGCCCGGTCGCTGTCGTGCCCCATCCGCGTCTTGAGGTTGGCCAGGCTCGCCCCCGACTGCGCGGCCAGCGTGTTACCGGTGTGCCGCAGGTCGTGGAGGTGCAGGCCCTTGACGCCCATCTCCTTGAGTGCGTCCGCCCACCTGGCCTCATGCCGGAAGTTGTTGCCCCGCAGGAACCCTCCCCGCTTGCCGGGAAAGGCCCGGTGACCACGAACTCCGCCAGGTGATCGGAGAGCGCCGGGACTATCGCCGAGGGAATGCCGATGATCCGCCGGCCAGCCCGGGACTTGGGCGGACCAAGGGGTGGCGGCGCTGAGCGCCGCGCCCGCCCCTGCGCCTGCACCGCCCGCCGGGCATGCGGCGTGGGCGCCGGTCCCGACGTGCGACAGGACTCCGGGGCGGCACCGTACGCAGCATCCGCCGATCGGACCCAAAGACTCGGCCCTGGCCGCGCCGCCTCCCGCTATCGTCGTCGGGCTCTTACCACAAGAACGATGGCGATCACGATTAGCACAAAGAGCAAAACCTCAAACCAGCTCAGGCCGAACATGCATGCGTCCCTTCCGACTGAGATTGCCGACCTTCACGATGTCCGAGTAGATGAGTCAGGTCAATGACAGCGCCGCGCCTGGGCCACAGCGACCGGACCGGGTACGAACTTCGGACGCGTCGCCGCCAGGTACAGCACGACGATCGCCATGGGGTGGCCGGCCACCGCTCGTGGTTGGGGGCGATCGAAGGTCCGGGGCAGCAGTCGGCAGCCATCGCCCCTAGCGGGATGTTGATCGGGAAGGCCGCGAAGTGCGCCGCCGGCCGGGGCAGCGATGTCGGGTGTGCGCCGGCGGAGGCGATGAGCACGCGGGAACGGCGCTCAAGCGCGGACCCAGCGGCCCCCGCTGCTCCGCAGCCGCCGCGCGCCAGTCTGGCTGTGACGTGTCGTCAGGTCAGCCGGATCCGCACAGCCTCTTGAGCTCGGCGAGGTCCGTGTTGATATCCGCGATCACCTGGTTGGGATCGCCGCCGGTCATGCCGGTCAGCCGGAAGTTCAGCTCCTGGAATTCGGCGGCCAGTCGACTGATCGTCGCCCCCACCGCTCCTTGCGCGTCGAGGACCGCGCCCATCAGGTCGAGGTAGGTCTGGCGAGCCGCGACCGCCTGGCTGCTGCGGGTGGTCCCGGCGTTCTGGCGGTATGCGGTCAGCGCCGTCGCCGTCTCGTCGCAGCCCCCGGGCCGGACCGCTGACACCAGCGGGGAGACAACCGGCACCGCTCGCGTGGGGCTTGGCTCCGGTGGCTGGGGCGCGCTGGACTCGGGAGGTGGGCTCGGGGCGGGCGGTGCGGGCCGGGTGGTGACCGGATCCGGTGACGACGGCCGCGGAGCCGAGGTGGTGACCACCGGGTCGGACGGGGGCTGCGGAGGCGGGGCCGGCGGCATCAGGTAGGCGACCAGCGCGACCACGGCGGCCACCGCACCCGCCAGAGCGCTCATCGCCGCCCAGTTCGGGCGCAAACCTGCTCCTCCACCCGCCGTCGGTGGCTGCGCTGGCCCGTTCTCCGTCATGCCCTCATCGTGGCCGAGCCGCCGAACTCGGTCCAGGAAACCCTGAACAGCGCCTATATAAGGCGGGCCGGTGAAGTGGCGGCAGGCGCCTTCGGTGACGCCGGTGAACGCAACCTCGGCCGAACGCCATTCCTGGCGTGCCCGATAGGGCGGAAAACATGGGGGAACAGTGGGAGGTCACGGGGAGCGTGATCGGTACGCTGAGGCGCGCTGGCGCCGGTGAAGCGAGATCGACTTGCGGCTTTGCGAGCAGGAAGTCAGGAGTTCGAATCTCCTGGGCTCCACCGGCAAAAACACTTCTTCTGTACCAGAGATGATCGGCGCATCTGCCTGCAGGTCACCGAGGCCGGTAGCCCTTCTTTTTACGGCCGGCCGGCACGGCCCGGCGACCGGAGCCATTCTGTGCGGGTTTTTGTGCCTGCCGCTGTGCCGGTTTCTCCGCAGGGGAGGCGGGGGTACGACCCCGCGAGCTGTTCACCGTCCGGCCGCGGACGATGCCGATGAAATCTTCCACCAGGTCAGTGGTCGCGTCCGTGGGCCAGGCCAGCGCGACCTGAGACTGCGGCGCGTCCGGCACCGGCCGGTAAGTGAGATCCCTGCGGTGGTGGAGGCGTGCCAGCGACAGCGGAACCAGGAGAATCCCAGTGCCGGCCGCTACCAGCTCGACCGCGTCCGCCGTTGTGGCCGGGCGGGTGAACGCGGGCAGCCCGGGCCGGACCGTCCACTCGATGGTGTCGTCCAGAGGATGGAACACCTCGTCGTCGACAAGGTCGGCGATGGCCACCTCGTCGGCGGCGACTATCACGTGGTCCTTGGGCACCATGACCACCGTGGTCTCCACGTAGAGAGGAATCACGCTGAGCCCGTCCCGGTCGACCGGCAGCCTGACGAATCCGGCGTCGGCGCCGCCATTCCGCAGCAGTCCCACCACCTCGGCGGCGGGGACCGCGGCCAGGGTAATCGGCACGCCGGGCATTCTCTCGGTCCAGACGTTGACCCATTTCGCGGGTGTCACCCCGGGCACGTACGCCAGCCGAAACATCCTGCCGGTCTCTTCATCAGTCACTTCCTCAGGGTACTGATGTCAAGGGAACCTGTTCCGGCTGACTACTCTTGACGCCATGACCTCGCCCAAACCGAAGACCATCCAGACAATGAAGCCCGCGACCGCGGCCAAGAAGCTGGGTGTCCCCCTCTCGGCCACTCCCGCCGAGTTCCAGGCGAGTGTCGTCTCCAGGGACGAGCTGAACGAGTTGCAGTCGACGCCACCCGCCTGGCTCGCTGACCTGCGCCGCAACGGCCCGCACACCAAGCAGGTCATCGCCGCGAAGCTCAGGATCTCCATTGCCGGCCTGATCAGAGGTGGGATCACCGGACCGCTCACCACCGCTGAGATCGATGCGCTGAAAGCGGAGAACCCGGCGTGGCTGGAGCGCGAGCAGTCTCTCCAGGTCGAGGTCCGCAAAGAAGCACTCCGCCTCAAGCAACGCTAGACGGCTGAGATCCTGCACGTTTCCGACCCCAGACGCGTCTCCAGGCTGCCGCCACCGCCTCGCCGAGTGACAACGACCTTGGACGAGGCTGGACGACGACGGATCACTGTGGACCGTATGCACAGGTGGGAGCGGGTATGTCCCAATGGTCTCGCCCCCCCGTCTTGCTTTGCGAGCAGGATGTCAGGAGTTCGAATCTCCTAGGCTCCACCACCCTCACGGACACGAAAAAGCCCAGGTCAGGCATGGTTGCCGCAACCTGGGCTTTG